>CAZRYP010000011.1:3159-6723 GCA_964604295.1 uncultured Treponemataceae bacterium | reverse complement strand
CAATCCATAGGCAAAAAATGTTAAAGTACCTGATTCATTACCATCGAGGGTGATCTCTCCAGCCCATATCCCGCTGGCGTTCTTCGTAAACTCAGTGGCGCCGGTTTGTTCAGCTGACGCATTAGCGGCTGGTGAAATTAGATTTCGGTTCGAGTCGAATACTTTGACATACACGCGATCGACGTCAGCTTGCGTGTTTATGCTTCGGCTGGATGCCGTAGGTATCCCGCCGATCTCGACATTGAATGCCGTGATGTTGCCGATTTCCTCTTGATTTACTGGAGAGAGCAGGTCGCAACCTGTCAATACTGTGACTAGAATCACGGAAATTGTTAAAAAAACAACTTTTTTCATGCGGTCCTCCGCTAGAACTCTTCCGGTGTGCTGCCGGTATACTGTTTTGTTAGCTCCTGTAATGTTCCAAGCTGCTGCAACTCGGGCTTCTCGTAGTGTTTTTTATCTACGAGCATTACCTTCAAACGCCCAGCATCCTTGCTGGCAACTTTTTTATCCACCTCGAGCCTCCATTGAACTTTTTAAATGCAATTTAGCCTAAAAACGCATAAAACCCGATCGGAAGCATTGAAACCTAGGCTTCAGCATCCTTTAGGCATACATTACATAATACACCTATTATAATTATTATAAATACCGATTGCAAGACTCCTATAAAAGTTTAGAATAATAAATTTTTTTGGATTAAATATGTGACAAACGCATTTTACGCGAGTAGAATCGCGGCAGAGGCACTGTGAGACAAATTTTCGAAGTTCGATTTCTGAGCGGGCTGTTCAAGGGGTACCATCGCCGAATAGCTCTGTCAGTGGCATTATCATGCATCCAGGCTCTCGCCCTCCTGCCGATCGCGCTTCTTGTGAACCGCGCACTCGATAATTCCATTCCATATCGTGATTTCAATGCGTTGCTTCAGACTATGGTCACAATATCCTGTTTCGCGCTCGCAAGCGGTTTTATCCAGTTGCTGAATCGCCGGGTTTCGATCCGGATAATAAAAACTGCCATCTCCAACCTGCGGACAAGGCTCATCAAGGCACAATTGGGAGGTTCGCGAAAATACTACAGCAAGGAAGACTTGGATACGCTTCACTCTCGTATAGTCCAGGATACTTTCCGCGTCGATGCGATGGCCGGGGCTCTACTCATGCAGGCGATTCCCGGAGCCCTTGTCACGGTAGGATTCTTCTTTGTCCTATTTCGGCTGAATTTGATTCTCAGCTTCATCTGCCTTGCTCTTTCTCCATTCTTAGCCGCAGGTGTACTTGTAATGAGTCGGCAACTGAAGGTTCTTATCAAGGAATTTCATCGTGAATTCTCAAGGTACAGTAAAGGTGTGAAGTTCCTCCTGGCCAGCAATGAATTGATCAGGATTTCTACCGCCGAATCTTTCGAAGAAAAACGACAGGGCGAGACAATCGAAGGGCTTCGGATATCCCAAAGTTCGGCGCTTTGGTTTTCTTCCTTGTTGCATGTCGGCCAGCAACAACTCCTGATGCTGAGCGGTGCGGTCATACTTCTAGCTGGCGGGTATTTGGTCATCGAAGGTACTCTGTCGCTGGGCGAGCTTGTCGCCTTCTATGCTGCGCTGGGTATGCTCAACAGTAACGCCCGCTCTGCCATTGATTCGGTTCCTACGCTCGTCGAGGGCTTCGAATCTTTGCGTGTCCTACATAAGGTAATCGCAGGTACTGAAAATATTGGTGATTTCCGTTCGACACGCGGCAACGATATCAAAGGTCATGAAATTGTCGAGTCTATCGTATTTGACAACATCTCCTTCAAATACCAGGGGAAAGAAGATCCGTTAATAGATGGCTTGGATCTCACCGTGCATATCGACACAAACGAGATAATCAACATCCATGGCTTGAGCGGTTCCGGGAAAAGTACGCTTATGTACCTTCTCCTGGGTTTCTATAAGCCCGATAGCGGCCGGATACTCGTGGATGGGGTCGATTTAAGGGAATTGTCCTTGATTCCTTACCGTCGTCAAATCGGTGTCGTGCTCCAGGATCCTCTTTTATTTTCCGGAACTGTCAGGGAAAACATCACATATGGTTTAGACACTTGGGAAGAAGAGGACCTGGTAAATGCTAGTACCGACGCCATGATCCATGAGGATATCCTGAGGCTGGAAAAAGGCTTCGATACTATGATAGGTGAAAATGGGATGACCTTATCGGGAGGTCAGCGGCAAAGGATTGCGATTGCGAGGGCTCTTTTACGAAAACCCAGGCTATTGATCCTGGATGAACCGACAAATCATCTGGACGAGGCCCTCATCGAATCAATGGGGCGGCTATGGAGTCGATCCACAGGGACTTCAGCTCCAGGTAGGGCTTGTATCGTTATAAGTCATGACAGTATTTTAAAGGAATTGGCGGATTCCTCCTATGTTATGAAGGATGGGAAGCTCATAAAAAAACCAGCGGCTGATTGAGCCGCTGGTTTTAGATAATCTGGATTCTGATACTGCTATTCTTCTTCACCGACGATCTCAACTGTGTACACGGTAAAGGTCGTTGGAGTGTCTATTACTTCTACATAGTAGGTCGTCGTGGTTGCGGGGGTTTCGGCCACCTCAACGGTGTACGTTGTCGGTAGCGTAGGCGCGGGGGCTGCAGCCGCGGTATCCGTGGGCTTGGCGGCGACAAGTTCCGAAGCGAGGATGGCCTTGGCTTCGGGATCGTTGGCCAGGCCGAGGTCGCAGCCGACAAAGATGGCGGAGAGTAGTAATACGAGGGCGAAGCCCGCTGATCTGTTTCTCATAGCCATCCTCCCATACTATAAGGATCTGTCTTTTATGGGCGGCAGTGCAACGGACTGAAGCTTTTAATACGATGGGAAGCGGCTCATTTTATCGAATCCCGGGCAGGATTTGCGGGTATTTACCCCCAAAAACTCCAATACAGGTGCTTCTTGGGCGCCTTTATTCAATACCGTCAAAATCTCCAATATCTCTTTGTCCCCTGTCCGGGTCACATGATAATGATCTCACTCGACGGACCAATCTTTTCTTATCTTGACAGATTATCGAATTCCTGGCTTGACAATGTTAAATATAGTTATCATTATTGCAAATAAGACATTAAATGTTAAATATTGTATACAGAGGTGGCAATGGACTATATCGATGTGCGCGCTGATGGCATCACGACCGGTACGATTCATCGCGCCGGGGGAATATGCTCCTTCAACTATCATTCCGGCCCTGTGCCTCCTCCCTGGGTCTCCCTCACCATGCCGTATCGACCAAGAAGCTGGAATTGGACTGGAGAATTGCACCCGATATTCGAGATGAATCTTCCGGAGGGCTACCTTTTCGAATTGCTCAAGCAACTGGTTCTCAAGGAATATGGCACAGCGGACGATTTTTCCATGCTGAGTCTTCTTTCGGGCAATATCAGGGGTAGGCTTGAATACGCGAGTCCGCGATTCCATGGCCAGAACCTGAGCGCTCCCCCCATGACCCTGCCGGAGATCCTTTCTTCCGGCGAGGAGGACTTGTTCGCGAGACTTCTTGGCATGTTCCTGGAGAGTTCCTTC
>CAZRYP010000011.1:0-3149 GCA_964604295.1 uncultured Treponemataceae bacterium | reverse complement strand
AGTTCCTTCATATCCGGGATCCAGCCCAAACTTCTTGCCCGGCTTTTTGACAAGGCTTTGGTTTCAATGAAGGACTACCTCGTCAAGACATGGGGGGAGGAGTATCCAAGGCTGGCGGAAAACGAGTATTTCTGCATGCAGGCGGTAAAAAAAGCGGGTATTCCGGTTCCGCCTTTTTCCCTTTCCGATAACAGAAAACTATTCGTGGTGGAGCGTTTCGATCGCTCGAAGGACGGGAGTTGGCTCGGATTCGAGGAACTCTGTGTTCTGCAGGCCAAGACCAAGAGGGAAAAGTATTCGGGAAGCTATGAGCAGGCGGCCAAGACTATCGCGAGCTTCGTCTCCCCGGATCGCAGGGCATCCTCGCTGAGCCAGTTTTTCAAGATGCTGGTCATTTCCATTCTCTTAAGGAATGGGGATGCACATCTCAAGAACTTCGGGATACTCTATTCTCCCGACAGGGAAGACCGCTGGCTTTCGCCTTGTTATGATGTGGTGACGACCACGGCCTATGTGGTAAGGGACAAGCCTGCCTTGAGCTTCATGGGGAGGAAATTCTGGCCGGGGAAGAAGCAGTTGATAGATTTCGGAAGGACGGAATGCATGCTGGGAAGGAATGAGGCCGGCGCACTGTACGATGAATGTGCGCAGGCGGTCTTCGAAATCTCGTCGGAACTGGAATCGTATTGCGCGGCCACGCCTGGATTTGCCCTGACGGGAAGGAGAATGCTCGCTTCCTGGGCAAGTTCCAGGGACATGGAGCCCAAAAAGGATATTGGCGATGAAATACTGGGAAATGGGTCCATCGATCAGGGAATATAGGAAATTGAAGGGCTGGACTCAAGCGGAGCTTGCGCACATGGTGGGGATCAGCAGGGTGACTTTAAGCAAGCTTGAGAACGGCAAGCTTGCCGGCATATCGATCAGCGCCATAGTGTCAATTCTTGAGCGCTTCGGGAAGGAACTCGCGTTCGTCGAACCATCTGCCCTCCCGACACTCGAGGAACTGGCCGAGAGGAAAAAAGATGAATAAAAACAGGGAGCGTTGGATTGCGGGGGTCTTGCTGGCCGCCATCTTCGGATTTGCCGGGCTGCCCATGGCGGGCGCCCAGTCCGCGGTCGGTGAGGCGCCGGGCGCAGGTACAGGCGCCCAGTCCCAGCTTGCCGTGGAGTTGGGGCATCCGGTGTATGGGGTGCTCGAGGCGGCCGAACTGCGGGGCGTGATCGCGAGGCTCTCCTCGGTGAAGCCCTATACGAGGGTTCAGGTGGCCGATTTACTCGCGGTTATCCAGGGGCGGATGGGCGCTTTCTCGACGGTCGAGAGGGCGGAAATCATGGCGCTGGCCGCCGAGTTCATGGATGGGGCGAGGGGGGACATCGGGCGGGCGCTATGGAAGGCTTCGGACGACAAGGCCGCCGTGGGCGCCCATGTCGAGGCCACGGGGCGTTTCGGTGCCGCCGGCCCATGGTCGGGCGACGCGGCCGAGCTCTGGCACCTCAACTCCCTCTTCCAGCCCTACATAAAGGCCTACCCCGAGCCTTGGCTTTCGCTCTGGGGGACTATCGGCATTACGTACGATAAGGTCAACCGAGACCTGTACATGCCATATTCTTTCACGAAGGAATGGGACGCATTTCACAACACGGTCTCGACAAGCCCCTATACGGATGGCGAGGAAGACTTCCCCACCTGGAGCTTCGACCTGCGCAACGACATATCTGGCGCGACGGATTCGGGGGCCTTCAGGTTCCGCCTCTCCCGCTTCAGGAGGGACTGGGGCATGGGTTCGGGTTCGCTCTCCCTGTCGGGGTCGGCCAGGCCTTTCATGGGGATCGAAGCCCAATTCAGACCTTCGGATCTGTTCGCGGTGTCCCATCTCGTCGGGTCGCTCGGGAACTGGGAGAAAGGCGACAATCCGAATTCCGAGAACCCGGCGGCCATCACCGAACAGAAAATGTACGCCATCCAGAGGCTGGAGCTCTTTCCCTTCCCCTGGTTGACACTGGCGGCCAATTCCACGGTCATCGGTTCGAAACGCCTGGAGCTGGGCTATCTTTCCCCGATGATGTTCGCCCTCGAGTACCAGGTGACGATGGCCGATGTCGACAACATGGGCGTCCAGATGGATGGGCAGCTGCTCCTCAAGCGCTTCGGAAAGTTATACGCATCCTTCTATATCGACGAGATCGAGCTGTCGAGCATCAGGGAGTGGTTCACCCGGCCGCGCAACATGTTCGCGCTGCAGGGGGGAGCCAGGATCAATGTGCCGTGGCTCTCCTTCGGGACCTTTTCGGCCCAGTACACGAAGATAGAGCCCTTCGTCTATGCCCACTATCCGACCTGGAGCTCGGATTCGCGCCTCCGCGTCAACACCAACTACACCCACGACGGCGAAAACCTGGGGTACTACCTGCCGCCCAATTCGGACGAGTTCCTCTTCAGGCTCGAAGCTCGGCCTGTGCCCGGCCTGCGGGCTTCACTGCAGTACAGCCTGGTGCGGCACGGGGACAATTCCGACGCCAGCTATGCCGCGGGCGATGCTCTCATCTACGGGGACGTGGACAAGTTCCTGGATTACTCCAAGCTTGATAGCTATCCCGACAAGGATTTTCTCCATGACGGCATCTATGACTACAGCCATATAGGCAGGCTGAGGGTGTTCTGGAGGCCGGCCGAGGCGCCCGTGTTGTTCGGGGTCACCCTGCCTCTCGAGCTGGGCGCGGGCTACGGGCTTTCCTGGACGCGCTGGGAGGACGGCACGGGGGGCGGAGCCGACCTGCCCGATCCGGAGTGGAAGAACGTGCTCGAGCTGAGCTTCAAGGTGTTCCTGTAGGTTTTTCTACCCTGGCAGAATATCAACCTTGACAATAAAAGTAAGAATACATACTATAAAAGTATGAAAACTACCGTATCCGAACGAGGCCAGATAACCCTGCCCAAGGCTATCCGCACCAAGCTGGGTATACGTCCCGGCACGATCATCGAATTCGAGCTGGTACAGGGGAAAATCGTAGGGACCAAGAAGGAACCCGCGGACGCTCTTCGAACATGGCGCGGCAAGGGCTGTCTCCCCGGGGGTATCTCCGATGTCGATGCGTATTTGGACGAGGTTCGCGGATGACAACCGCTGTTGACACATCGGTGCTTC
>CAZRYP010000010.1:0-20603 GCA_964604295.1 uncultured Treponemataceae bacterium | reverse complement strand
GCTCGAGGCCGCGAGACCCGCGGCGCGGGCGGCGGCCGCGGCGGCCGGGTTTTCAGCCTCGCGCGCCGCGGAAAACGCCGCCAGGGCGAGACTGCGCAATAGGGCGGTCCGCCTTCCGCCGCCGGCGAAGGTCCTGATGGCTTCGATCGCGGCGCGGGGCCGGGAATCAGAACCGACATGAGCCTCGTAGATCGGCAGCGCTCTCTCGGCGCATTCCGCGGCCCAGCTTCCCACCGCCCTCAGCGACTCGAGACTCAGCGGGAAATACCTGGATGCCTCAGCCATCGTTCACCGCTGCCGTCTGGCCCGTATCAGCGTTTTTTGTGCACATTTTTCGTCCTTGTGGTTCCGGATATGATTGACCGCGGCTCCGCCGGGAGTCAAGCGAAGGGACATGTCAGTGAAGATGACAGGCCGGGCGGAGGAAGTTCGCCCCGCCGCACTAAAATAGTTTCAATGGCGGGATAAATGGACTACACTTCCCAAAAGAAGAATCATAGAGAAGGGAACGGCAGAGGATAGATCAAGGAGGACTGGATGAATTTCCTGGACATCCGCACAATCCTGATCGGCTTTGTCCTCAGCGATATTGTCTGTGCCCTTGTCATCGTTTCGCTGTGGCTCCACGATCGCGGGAAGTTTCCCGGACTCTCCCTGTGGGTTGCGAATTTCACCTTGCAGACAGTCTCCATTCTCCTTGTCGCTCTCAGGGGATACGTGCCGGACTTCCTGTCGATGGTCGTGGGAAACGGCCTGAATGTCCTCGGGGCGATTCTCCTGCTTGTCGGCCTGGAACGCTTCCTGGGAGTGAAGGGAAGGCACTGGCATAACTGGGCCATGTTGGCTGCATTCGCGGCTGTCCAGACCTGGTTCGCGCTCCTGAAGCCCGTTTTGGCGGCGCGTAACCTCAATATATCCCTTGCCCTCCTCTTCGTATGCGCCCAATGTTCCTGGCTGCTGCTGCGCAAGGCGGAGCCTGGTTTTCGTAAGAACGGCAGGCATGCCGGCATAATATTCGGCATATACGGGTTTGTAAGCGTCATCCGCGTCTTCCAGATCCTGCTGGCCCCATCGGGGAACGACTTCCTCAAGTCGGGATTTTTCGACGCCGCCATGCTGCTCCTCTACCAGATGCTTTCCATAGCCCTGACCTTCTCGCTTTTCGTGATGGTCAACCGAAGGCTCTCCGAAACCCTCGATCAAGACATCTCCCTGCGCGCGCGGATGGAAGAGGAGCTTCGAATATCCGAGGCGAACCTGAAGGAAGCCCAGGCCATGGGACGCATAGGCCACTGGAGCATCGACGCCGGAACCCGCGGTTTCCTTTGGTCCGAAGAAGTCTATGCCATCCACGGCATCCCGCCGGGTACGGCGGTTTCCCATGACACGTATCGCCAGTTCATCCATGCCGAGGACAGGCAGCGGGTCCTTGCGGCCATGAGGGCCGCCATGGCCGGCCTGCAGGAAGAATTCGGCATCGACTACAGCATCCTGCGCCCCGACGGAACCATGCGCACGGTTGCCCTGAAGGGTAAGACGGTCACGGACCGGGCGGGAGTCTTGGCCGGGATTCGCGGCACGATGCAGGACATCACCGAACGCAGGGAGTTGCAGCGGGAGAACGCCTATCTGGCGTCGTTCCCTACCATGAATTCGAATCCCGTCATCGAAATCGGAACCGACGGGAAAGTGCGCTATGCCAATGCGGCTTCGACCGCGACTCTCGTACGTCTCGGCATGGAACCCGACCTCCGCCTTTTTCTGCCCGGAACGCCCGAAGAGTTGTCCGCGCTCTGGTCGCTGTGCTCCGCCAGTCCCCTGACTAGGGAAGTCAGGCTTGGAGAGGCCACGTTCCATCTGAACCTGAACGCATCGGGCAAGGATACCCTGCGCATCTATGCGGTCGATATCACCGACAGGGCCAGGCTCGAAGTCGCGATCAAGGAACTGAATGCGGATCTCGAGATGCGCGTGCAGCAACGCACTTCCGAGCTCAGGGCGGCCAATGCGGAACTCGAGGCCTTCAGCTACTCGGTGTCCCACGATCTGCGTTCCCCGCTGCGCGGCATCGACGGATTCATCCACGCCTTCCTGGAGGATTACGGCAGCCTGGTGCCGGACGAGGGACGCAGGTATCTGGACCGCACCAGGAACGCGGCCCAGCACATGGGGCAACTCATCGAAGCCTTGCTCCAGCTTTCGCACCTCACGCGCAGTCCATTGCAGATGCAGGAAACCGACCTCAGCGCGCTCGCCCTCGAGATATGCCAGGAATTGACCCCGGAAGCTCCGGAACGCGATGTCCGCTGGAGCATCGAGCCGGGCATGAAGGCGGTGGCCGACCCCGAGATGATGCGTGTCGTCCTCGTCAATCTGATGAAGAACGCATGGAAATTCACCTCGAGGCGCGAACACGCCCATATCGCGGTCGGGACGCTGCTGGATCCCGAACATGGGCCCGCCTTCTTCGTGCAGGATGACGGGGCCGGATTCGATCCCAGGTATCGGACAAAGCTCTTCAATGCCTTCCAGAGGCTTCACGCACAGCAGGAATATCCCGGCACGGGCATAGGCCTGGCCACAGTCCAGAGGGCTGTCCAGCGCCACGGCGGCGATGTCTGGGCGACAGGGGAAATCGATCGCGGAGCGATATTCTTTTTTACCATTCCCATCCCGTGTGCAACCGCACCAACGTCGGAGGAACACGCATGAACAAGAAGATCATTCTCCTGGTCGAAGACAATCCGGATGATGTCGATCTGACCCTGCGGGCATTCAGCAAGAGTCGGATAGCCAATGATGTCGTCGTCGCGCGGGATGGGGCTGAGGCCTTGGAATACCTGACATCGAAGGGCAAGTTTGCCGGGAAGGATGTCAGGGAGTTGCCGCAGGTCGTGCTGCTGGACCTCCATCTCCCCAAGATCAGCGGCCTTGAGGTCCTGCGCGCCATACGCGCCGACCCGAACACGAAACTCCTGCCCGTGGTCATCCTTACCACTTCCGCCGAGGAGAACGATATCCTCGAAAGCTACGGGCTCGGGGCCAACAGCTACATCCGCAAGCCCGTGGATTTCGAGCAGTTCCTCGATGCCGCGCGGCAGCTGGGTTTGTACTGGCTGGTGCTCAACCAGAGTCCCTTTTTCGATCGCTGATCTTCGCCTGCGCGGCCCTCTTTCAGCGCAGCAGAATCCAGAGCAGTGGCAGGGTTCCCGCCAGCGTCAGGTTGGATGCGATCCAGAGGCCGAAGGAGAGGCCGAAATCCAGCCCGTAGACCGAGGGCGGAACCAGGCTCGCGAAAGCCGTCGGCATCAGGGAAAGCAGGATCGTCACCTTGAAGATGGTCGGGTCGGGCATGGCCGCCAGGCCGAGGGCCGTGGCCAGGGCGAGGGAAAAGGCCGGCATGAGGATGAGCCTGATCCCGAGAAAGGCGAAAAGCGCGGGGCGGGGGATTTTCTTCCTGCCCTCCGGGATCTTCATGCCAATGGACACGAGGAGAAGGAACACGGCCGAGGGCACGATCCACGCGTTCAGGGAGCGGAAAAGCTCAGGCCTAGGCAAGCCCGACAGGTTGAGCGCCAGGCCCAGGCCCATGGCGGCGAGGGAGAAGAAGATTACGGGATCCTTGAGGAGCCTGGCGGGCTTGAAGGCCGACTGTCCTCGTGCGTGGACGCCCGCCGCGAGGGGAAAGCATAATCCGTAGACCCAGGCTTCCTCGAAGAGCTTGTAGAAAGAGACGAGGGCGAAGGCCTGTTCCCCCAGGATGAGGAAGGCGGCGAGGCTTCCTATGCTGCCCAGGTTGGTCAGGGAGGATGACAGGGAAAAGACCGTGCCGCTGTCCTTACCCATGCGCAGGAGCCTCATCGCGGCGAAGCCCGCGAGAAGGCCGAAGGCCATCACCCCGAGCCCCACGAAGGGAAGGGCGGCTATGCCCGAGGCGTCGAGGTTGAGCGCCCAGATGGAGGTGACGATGGCCACCGGATTGAGTCCCAGGATCGCGATCCTCTGGATCAGGGATTGATGACGCTGCGCGGAGGCCCGCAGGGCCCAGCCGCATGCCATGCCGATCGGAATGAGGAGAAGGGAGAAAAGGGCGCGGGTCATCGCCGCGACTATACCTCTTTCCGCTGGTGGAGCGAAAGGGCCGTGCCACGCCGGCCTGCGGCTACCGGTTGTATCCTATCAGGGGGTTCGCGGAATCGAATATCCTGATGTACTGGGCTTCCCTGACAGCCACCTCGGCGTCGGTGGCGGTTTCGGACTCCCAGAGGATTTCCTTTTTCAGGGTGAAATGCGACATCCGTATATTCACGTAATCGGCCTTCACGCAAAGAGGGTCGAAGCTGCCGAAGTAGGTCAGGGTTCCCGACAGGTCTTTCCCGATATAGATCTTGTTGTTCGGGAAGGTGATCTTGAAAATCTGCTTCATATCCTTCTCTCCTGGAAGCCTTTCAGGTCAATTCGTCCGTCAGCCTGTATCCGATGCCGACTTCGGTGAGTATGTAGAGAGGCTGGGAACTGTCGGGTTCGATCTTCCTGCGTATGTTGGCCATGAAGACCCTCAGCGACTGGTACTCGTCGTTCGTTTCGTAGCCCCATATCTTCTTCTGCATGAACTGGTGGGTGAGGACCTTCCCTGAATGCTCCGCGAGGAGGGCAAGGAGCTTGTACTCGATCGGGGTCAGGTGTATCAGGGCGCCGTCGACGGTGACGACGCGTCGCTCGAAATCGATCAGCAGCCCTCCTGCCGCGAAGGTTGTCGCTCCCTTGTCCTGGGGTACCGCGTGCCTCAGGGCGACCCGTATCCTCGCCAGGAGCTCCGGAATGTTGAAGGGCTTGGTGATGTAATCGTCGGCCCCGGCGTCCAGGGCGGCGACCTTTTCCTTTTCCTGGTCGCGGGCCGAGATGACGATGACGGGCACTTTCGAGCCCGTCCGTATCTGGGCGAGCACTTCCGATCCGTCGATGTCCGGCAGGCCGAGATCCAGGAGTATGATGTCGGGATTGTTCGCCATGTGGAGGGAAAGTCCCGAGAAGCCGGATTCCGTCACTTCGCACTCGTAGCCGCTCGCCTTGAGCGATATCCTCAGCAGGTTCTGGATGCTTTTGTCGTCTTCTATTATGAGAACCCGGCCTTCATGCATGGCTTCTCTCCTCTTCGGCGGGAAGGAGGAACGAGAATGTGGCTCCCCCCTCCGGATTGTTCCTTCCCGTGATTGAGCCGCCGTGCGCCAGAATGATGGCCTTGCAGATGCTCAGCCCGACGCCCGCGCCCCTCCGGCTTTCGGAAGCCTTCCTGCCCGACGTGCCGAAGCTCTCGAAAAGATGGTCCAGGATGTCCTTCTCGATCCCTCCTCCGTCGTCGGATACGGAAAACTCTATACTCGACCCCTTGCGCTCCGTCCTCACCACGATGCGGCAATCGGCCCTCGTGTGGCCGATGGCGTTTCCCAGGAGATTCATCAGAACCTGGATGATCAGCTGCGCGTCGAGGGGGACGATCAATATGCCCTTGGAGGGAAGATAGGAGAGGCGGTGCTTCCCCAGGTTCTTCGTCACCCTCGAGAGGGCTTCGCCCACGATGTCGTCCACGATTTCCGTCTGCTTCTTGATGATGAGCTTCCCGTCCTGGATCCTGGCCATGTTGAGGAGGTTCTCGACCATGGTCCCGAGCCAGACGGCGTCCGAGTGGATATCGGCGAGGAGGCTCCGCTTCGTCTCCTCGTCTATGTCCCTGCTCCGGTCGAGAAGGAACTCCGATCCTCCGGCTATCGCGGTGAGGGGGGTTCGGAGATCGTGGGAGATGCTCCTGAGGAGATTGTTCCTCAGCCTTTCCTTTTCGATGTTGATGCGGTGCCGCTCCTCGGCCTGATGCAGCTCCTCCCGTTCCATGGCCATCACGAACTGGGAGAGGATCGTCTCGAGATAGAGCCACTCGTCCTTCGTGATGGGGCCCTTCGAGCAATCCACCTCGAGGGTTCCCACCGCCACGTCCTTGTTCATGATGGGAATGCGCTGGCGCGCGGAATCCTTGGCGGCCGATTCTTCCATGCCTCCGTAGAGGATCGCGCAGGGCTTCCCAAGAAGCATGGTGATGCTCTTCTCGCCGTAGGCGACTATCTTTTCCTTTTCCGAAATGTTCAGGTAGCCCGTGCTGACCTTGTACAGCTTGTCGGTCATCTCCTCGTTCCGCGTCGAGATATCGATCTGGCTCTGGAGTCTGGAGGTGAGGGTGCTGACGATGAAGGCCGCGATCAGGAATATGCCCAGGGAGATGAAATAGGAGGGGTCGGACATCACGAAGGTGTGGAGGGGCTCGGTGAAGAAGAAGTTGAAGGTGAAGGTGCAGAAGATCGAGGAGACCACGCCCCAGACATAGCGCTTCGTCTCGATGACGATGATGAGGATGCTGAGCACGTAGACGATGAGGATGTTCTCCACGCGAAGGTTGAGGCTGCGCATGAGGAAGGCCACGAGGGTGGAAAGGAGGAGTATGCCGAATGTCTCGGCCGCGTGCTTCAGCGTCGTCGCGCGCTTATGATCCATAATACCTCCTGCGGAGAAGGTCGGCCGCGTCCCTGGCGAGCTTCGCGAAGCCCAGGAAGACAAAGTAAATCTCCATCCTTCCCAGGAACATCCCCGCCGTCCCGATCCAGAGGACTCCCGGGGGCGCTCCCGCCTTCGTGATGCCCGAGGAAAGCCCGACCGTGCCCAGGGCAGAGGCGAACTCGAAGGCCGAGTCCTGCATCGAGTAGCCGTAGAAGCAATACCCCAAGGTGCCCAGAGCCAATATAGCGAGGTAGAGGAGGACAAATAAGCCCGTCTGCCTGCTGTCCTCCTCCATGACGGTTTCCATGACCCCGTAGCGGCACACTTCGCTCTCCCTGAGGATTCTCCTGGGGTTGAATTTGCTCCTCAGCTCCCGCCCGAGGGATTTGAGGAGGATGACGACCCTCGCCTGCTTGATCCCTCCCGCGGTGGAGCCGGCCCCTCCTCCCGCCGCCATCAGCAGAAGGAGGATGAACACCGACGAGGAGGGCCAAGCCGAGAAATCGGAAGCCGTGTGGAGCCCCGTCGTCGTCAGCGCGGATACCGTCTGGAAAAGGGAAAGCCGGGCGGCCCGGGAGAGGCTCCCCGCGACGCCCCCCATGAGGAAAACGCCGACGATCGGCGTGGCCGCGGCGATGAGGATCAGGGATAGCCTTGTCTCGCAGTGGCGGATCCATCCGGAGAATTTGCCCTTGAGGATGAGGAGGTGGACGAGGAAGTTCGTCGCGCCGAGGAGCATCAGGATGATCGTGATGATTTCGATCGGGAAACTGTCGTAGTACCCGATGCTGAGGGACCTCGTGGAAAAGCCCCCCGTGGTCACGGCCGCTATGGCATGGTTCAGCGCGTCGAACCAGCCCATCCCGGCGGCGATGTAGAGCAGGGCGCCCGAGGCGATGTAGCCGGAGTAGATGGCCGTGATCGTCCGCGCCGATTTCAGGAGATTCTGGATGAGCCTGTCGCCGCGATCGTCGTCGGCGTAGAGCCTCATCCCGTTGCGGTCGGTGAAGACCGAGGCCATCACGAGCATGAAGCCCAGGCCCCCGAAAAGGTGCATGATGCTCCTGAAGGCGAGGAAGAGCCTCGGACATTCCTCCACCTCGACGATGGAGAGCCCCGTGGTGGTATAGCCGCTCGTAGCCTCGAACACGGCCTGCGTGAAGTTCCAGCGGCCGCTGAGAATGAAGGGCGCGGCCGATACCAGGATCGCGATGATCCACGTCGATATGACGATCAGGGCTTCCTGGTTCCCATGGAGCCTGCCCCTGTTCTTCCCCCTGATGAAAAGCGAGAGGAGATAGCCTGCCGTTATGCTCGCCGCGCCCGGGGCTATGAAGTCGGCGGCATGGGATATTTCTTCCGGAAACGCGATGAGGAAGGCGAGGGGAAGGAGGACGATCGTACCGGCCATCATGGCGACGATGCCGAGATAGCCCGCGATGAGCCGGTATCCTTCGGCCTTCGTCCTTGCTGCGTAGAACTTCATGATCACCAGGAACTTTAATGGGAAGCGTATAAAGATTGTGCGGGGTTTCCCGGGCCGGGTGTTAATATTGTATAAAGATGAGACGCGCCATGTTGTTCAAGGAGCCGACGAATGCATGAACGGCCGGGATTCTCGACCTTTTCGCTGCCCGAACTCCTGGCGGAGGAAGGCATCAGCTGTTCCTGCGGAAAGCATCATGCCTCTACCGTGAGGAAGGTCCTGATCGAGGTTGGCGCGATAAGCCGGCTGCCCGACATCGTTCGTGAACTGGGCTCATCCTGCCCCTTCCTCCTGGAGGACGCGCAGACGCGCGAGGCGGCGGGAAACCGGGTTTCCGCCCTGCTCCGGCGGGAAAAAATCGACCACCGCCGCTTCGTTTTTCCGCAGGAGAGGGTCGAGCCGGATGAAACCGCGGTAGGGCAGGCTGTCCTGGCACTGGACGGAAAATGCGACCTCGTCATAGGAATCGGCGCGGGGACGATCAATGATATCGGGAAGGTCCTGGCTCGGTCGGCGGGGCTGAAGTATGTGATCGTGGCTACCGCCCCCTCGATGGATGGATTCGCCGCGAGCACCTCCTCCATGATATCGGACGGATTCAAAGCTTCCGTCGACAGCCTGAGCCCGACGGCGATAATCGCCGATCTGGATATCCTCCGCGAAGCCCCGGCCAGGATGCTTCGGGCGGGCCTGGGGGATATGCTGGCCAAATACATCAGCATCTGCGAGTGGAGGATTTCCGGCCTCGTCAACGGCGAATACTATTGCGGCGAAATCGCGGCCCTGATGCGCCGCTCCCTGGGAAAGTGCGTGGCCTCCGCCGGGGGATACTTCAGGAGGGAGCCGGAGGCTGTGGCCGACATCATGGAAGGACTTGTCCTCTCCGGACTTGCGGCGAGCTTCGCGGAAGTCTCACGTCCGGCTTCGGGTATGGAACATTATTTTTCCCATATCTGGGATATGAGGGATCTGCGGTTCCATGCTGGACGCGAACTGCACGGCATCCAGGTTGGCGTCGGCGCCGTGTACGCCCTTCGGGTATACGACAAGCTGCGCGGGCTGGTTCCGGACAGGATCGCGGCCCTCGCCTCCGTCAAAGCCTTCGATTACCGGAAGTGGCGGGAAACCCTCCGCGAATTCCTCGGCCCGAGCGCCGAAGCGCTGATCGGCAACGAATCGAAGGAAGGCAAGTACGACAAGGCAAGCCATAAGGCGAGGCTCGAGAAAATCATCTCCCTCTGGCCTGCCATACTGGACATCATCGAGGAGGAACTGCCGCATTCCGCGATCCTGGAAAAGCTCATGCGCTCCTGCGCCATGCCCTGTAGGGCATGCGAAATCGGTATCGACGACCGCACTCTGAAGTTGACCTTCCTGGCGACGAAGGATGTGCGCGGCAAGTACATCGCCAGCAGGCTGCTCTGGGACCTTGGCCTTCTCGAGAGTTTCGCAGAGGATTTGGGGCGGGAGGACCTGGAGGATTCGGGCTTGTCCTCATCGAAACCGCTCGCGCACGGTCGATAATCGGGCGCTATCCGGGAGGGAGCGCGTAGTTGGCGATGAGAAAATCCTTAATTCGTGCCACAGGCAGTGAAATGTCCCTACTGTTCTTCCATGCCAGATAGATACACCTTGAAAAGCCTTGGTTTTTGATCTTCAAGACCGATACATCGCTGTTTTCGAGACCGGGGACATTGGGAATTATGGAAACGCCGAATTTCAAGGATACATAGGTGATGACCGCGTTGCATTCGTCCGCTTCGCAGGCGATTGTCGGTTTGAGTTTCATCTCCTTGAAAAGATCATCCACCGCCCATCTCAGTCCGCTCTTTTTGTTCAGAAGCACAAAGGGCTCATCCTTGATTTCCTCGATGCCGATTTCCCTTTTGTTCGCCAGAGGATGGTTTTTCGGCAGAATCACGAACAGTTCCTGTCTGTAAATGGGAATGGATGCGACATCCCTGCCCGGCTTCGGACAGATCGCCAAATCGATGCTTCCATCGTTCAGGGCATCCATGATCGCGCTGTTCACGTCCTGGGTAAAATGAAAAGTGATATTCTTGTTATTTTGATCGGCATAGAAACGAAGCAGCATGTCCGGCATGAATGAAGTGCTGAGACTATAGATATATCCCAGATTGACGGCTCCGTTGAGAGGATTGAGCCGCTTGACCACGTTGACGCCCTCTTCCAACCGATCGAGGGAATCTTCCACATAAGTCAGGAATACTTCCCCTTGGGCGCTGAGGCGGATTTTCTTCCCGTGCTTCTCGAACAGGCAGATCGAAAGTTCCTTTTCCAGTTCCGACATTGCGTAGCTGAGGCTGGGCTGGGATACGAACAGGACTTCCGCCGCTTTCGTATAGTGCTGGATCTTCGCCAGAGTCCTGAAATATTGGAGTTGTTGAAGGGTCAGGGTCGGCTCCTCGAGAATCATGCTGGATTTTTCTTCTCGCGCCAGGCTGTTCGGATCGGCGTATCTGCCAAGGTCATTCTGCCGGGAAGACACCATGCTCATAAAACTCAAATAAATTATATGCGTGAATGATAGATTCAGTCTATGGATTGTCTCTAAAAAATATATTGGACTTAGCCTGGAAACCGATGGAGGATTAAGCCTGAAAATCAGCGCCTCAGGTCTTGCGGGACCGGAGCGTCTTATCAGGAGCAAGTGTTTATGCCAGCATCAATTACTGCGGAACAAAACGAAGAGCTCGATAGGCTGTTCGAAAGAGCCGGCAAGGCTCTGGAGATAGTCGCGGCATACGATCAGGATAAAGTTGACGAACTATGTCGGGCTGTCGCCTGGGCAGTGTCCAATAAAAAAACGTTTCTGAAACTGGTGGATATGGGTATAGCCGAGAGTGGGTTGGGCGACCTGAAATCCAGGCAAGGCAAGCGCTTCAAGATTCGCGGAATATTGAGAGATGTGCTCAGGCAGAAAAGCATAGGCGTTATCGAGGAAATCCCCGGGAAGGGAATCGTGAAGTATGCGAAGCCTGTCGGGATCATAGCTTCCCTGGTCCCGACCACGAATCCGGACCTGACTCCCGGAGGACAGGCGCTATTCGCGATCAAGGCCAGAGACGTAGTGATTTTCTCGCCTCATCCCCGATCGAAGGATACTACCTTCGAGACGGTCCGCATCATGCGGGAAGCGCTGGAATCGGAAGGCGCTCCTCCCGATATATTCCAGTGCATACGGAATCCGAGCATCGCGATGTCGCAAGCCCTGATGGCCAGGGCCGATCTGGTGATCGCCACGGGCGGGCGACCGATGGTCAAATCGGCCTATAGTTCGGGAACGCCGGCGTACGGGTCGGGTGCAGGCAACTCGACGATGATCTTCGACGAGACCGCCGATGTGAAGGAAGCCTGCCATAACACCATGTTGAGCAAGACCTCCGATTACGGTTCCGGCTGTTCTGCGGATGGTAATGTCATTGTGCATGAATCCATATATCAGGCGGTGATCGATCAGCTAGAGATTGAGGGCGGTTATTTGGCTACATCCGAGCAGCGGGAAGCCCTGAAGAGAGTGATGTGGGACGCGGAAGGCCATCGTTTGCCGGATACCGTCGCCATCTCCGCCCAGAAGCTGGCCGGGACCGCGGGATTTTCCATCTCCGAGGACCGGACCTTCATATATGTCATCGGCGACGGAATAGGTAAGGATCACTTCTTCTCGGGCGAAAAGCTCACGACCCTGCTGGCGGTACATCAGTATAAGGGTGAGTTCGAAAACGCGCTGGACATGATGAGAGCCATCTATGCGGTCGGCGGGAAGGGGCATTCCTGCGGCATCTATTCTTTTGACGATGAGCACATTCATCGCCTCGGGCTGGCGGCGCCGGTTAGCCGGATCATGGTGCGGCAACCTCAATCCAAAGCCAATGCCGGGGCGGCCAATAACGGAATGCCAATGACATCGTCTTTGGGGTGCGGCACATGGGGCGGCAATATCGTTTCGGAGAATATCTGCCTCAAACATTATATCAATACTACTTGGGTATCGAAACCGATCCCTGAAGATATGCCTTCGCCCGAAGAGTTGTTCGGGAAATTCTATGATCCCGAAATGGACAGGTAGATGAAGTACGGCGAGCCATCGAGGAGGCTGCATTTTGAATCATGACGTGAAGGCCCTGGAAGAACTGGCGAAAGAGGCGAGAAGAATAGTCATCAGGATGATCGGCAGCCTCGGGAAAGGGCATGTGGGCGGCTCGTTATCGATAATCGACCTGCTGGTCGTTCTCTATTATGAGCATATGCGAATAGATCCCTGTCAGCCCAGGAAAAACGATCGCGACAGGTTGGTGATGTCGAAAGGGCACGCGGGGCCGGCTTTATATGCCCTGCTGTCCATGAAGGGATATTTTGACCAGGCCGAGATCGTCACCTTGAATCAACCTGGAACGATTCTTCCAAGCCACTGCGATATGAATCTGACAAATGGCGTCGACATGACTACCGGCTCTCTCGGGCAGGGCTTGTCGGCCGCGGCCGGCATGGCGATTGCCGCGAGAATCGATGGGCATGATTCAAATGTGTATTGCATCGTCGGCGACGGCGAAAGTCAGGAAGGACAGATCTGGGAAGCGAGCATGTTTGCGAGGCAGATGAAGCTGGGCAACCTCATCGTCTTCCTGGACAAGAACGGATTGCAGATCGACGGCCATGTGGAACAGATCAATCTTGTGGAGTCGGCGGTCGATAAATGGCGGGCTTTCGGGTGGAATGTCCAGGAAGTGGACGGCCATGACCTGGGAACGATCGACGCGGCGATAAGAAAGGCGAAAGAATGCCGGGACTTGCCGAATATGATCGTCATGAGAACCGTCAAGGGCAAAGGCTGGAAAAAGATAGAAGGAACCGTGAAAAGCCATAGCATGCCCATTACGCAACAGGATGTCGCGGATGCGCTGCGGGATCTGGCATAAGCATGAATAAGGGAAATGGCATGGAAAACAACGTCGAGATGCGAAAAATCTTTTGTGATACGCTGATTGCCCTCGCTGGAAATGATCCCAGGATTGTCGTGCTCAATTCCGATTCAAGGCAAATTTCCGGGACGAAACCGTTTGAGGATGCTTTTCCCGAAAGAATATTCAATGTGGGAATCGCCGAAGCGAACATGGTTTCGGTGGCCGCCGGTTTAGCCGCGAGCGGCAAGAAACCCATCGTCCACGCGTTCGCTCCCTTCATGAGCCGGCGTTGTTTCGACCAGATATTCATATCCCTTGCCTATGCGCGACTGGGCGCCGTCCTGATAGGCCTCAGCCCCGGCATCATGGCGGAGATAAACGGCGGTACGCATCAAGGGTATGAGGATATCGCGCTCATGCGCACTATCCCGGGCATGACCATAGTGGAACCGCTCGACGGCGTCCAACTCAGGCAGATGATTCCGGACATCGTCGCCTTGAATGGTCCCGTCTATCTCAGGTATTTCCGTGGTATGGTCGAGAACATCTATCCCGAAGAGTACGTATTCCATCTAGGAAAGGCGGACACGCTCAGGGAAGGCAACGACATCACGCTCATTTCATCGGGAATCATGATCGAGTTCACCTTGAAGGCGGCGGAAGCCTTGGATTCCATGGGAATTCGCGCGCGGGTATTGAATATGCATACGATCAAGCCGCTGGACAAGGAAGAAGTCATCAGGGCGGCTCGGGAGACAGGCGCGATCGTCACGGTTGAGAACCATTCCGTCATCGGCGGCCTGGGAAGCGCGGTAGCCGAAACGCTGTGCGAAGAATTTCCCGCGCCGATGAAGAGATTGGGTATACAGGACAGATTCGGGGAAGTCGGGGACATGTCATATCTGCGAAAATGCATGGGGATAGATACGGGGGATATTGTTGACGCGGCGCTTAAGCTCGTAAGAGCCAAAAATAAGGGAGGCCTTTCATGAAGAGATCAAGTTTTCTGGCATTATTCATTGTCGTGGGTTCTTGTCTCGCGTTTGCCGCGCCAGGCGTGAATCCCTACGTCACGTTCAAAGTGGGCACGGAGCACAATAAGACATCCTTCTTCTACAGCGGCCTGACTCGATTCAAGGAGCTCGTCGAAAAGGGGACCAACGGCGGCGTGCAAGTCCAGCTATATGACAGCGCCGCGCTGGGTTCTGAAGGAGAGATGAGCGAAGGCGTCACCATGGGGACAGTTGATGCTTGTCTCGTGGGATCGAGTTCGATCGCGAAACTGATACCGAGCTTCAACGTCTTCAGCCTGCCATATCTTTTTGAGTCAACGGCCCACGTAGACGCGGTTTTCAACAGCGGCATCGGCACGCAATTCAAAAACCTGCTTCTGGAAAAGAAGGGCGTCGTTCTCATGGATTATTGGGATTCGGGATTTCGGCATTATCTGAACAGCAAAAAGCCCGTAAGGACACCTGCAGATATGAAAGGCCTTCTGATCAGAATCCCCAACAATCCCATTCAAGCGGCCACGCTGAAGGCTTTGGGCGCCAGTTCTTCAACCCTCGCGTTCAATGAAGTGTATCTGGCCTGCGCAAACCATGTCGTGGATGGACAAGAAGGACCGGTGTTCGCGATCGTGGATGCCAATATGTATGAAGTCCAGAAATACATGGTGCTTGACGGGCACATTTATACGGTGATGGGATTGCTCATGAGCGCGAAAACCTTCAATAAGTTCACCGCCGCCGATAAGGCTGTCGTTTTGAAAGCCGCCCACGACGCTGGCATCTATGAAAAAGAACTTATCCGCAATAGCGAGAAAGAACAGATCAAATTCCTGAAGGAAAAGGGCATGGAGATCGTGGAGAATCCCGACAAGGCGGCATGGAGAACGGTCATGCAACCTGTCTATACACAGTTCAACGATGTGTACGGGAAAGACCTCATCGAAAGCATCAAGAACTTCAAGTACTGATCCGTTCCACGCGAAAGCCGGGCGGAGGAAAGCGTTTTCAGCCAGACAGGAGGTATCCGCCCGGGATATCCCCTGTCTGATTTCTGCCCGCGACGCGTAGAACGAAATTGATTTTCATGGAGGATCATGCCATGCCCAGAAGATATATATCGGCATTGCGAACAGGCACACGAGTTCTCTTCCGCGGCTTTTCGTTGATTTCAGTCGTGGGATTTTCCGTGCTTCTCGCTCTTTTATTCACTAACGTGGTGAGCAGAAACATCGTCGGAAACAGCTTCGCGTGGATAGACGAAGTATCCAAGTTTATTTTTACCTGGATAATGTTTCTTGGAATCGCGATGTGCATATATAAAAAAAGGCTGATCGGCATGGAATTCTTCACCAGCAAATTGCCGAAAAATATCAACAGCGTGCTGAAGTCAGTGTCCAGCATCGTCTTTATCGCCTTTTTCTTCGTCCTCACTCTCTATGGAACCAAGTATTCGATCGCAACCTCCGAAATGTTTTCGCCGGTTCTGAACATCAGCTACGGTCTGGTGTATCTATGCATTCCGGTCTGTGGCGTCTCGAGCATCTTTTTCTGCGTCGCGGACTTGTTCGGCAGCGATCCTTCGGAAACAGCGTAGGCGAAAGGGGAATAAAATGGCAATTTCAACAATGCTGCTGATAATGATCGGCTTGTTTTTGGCTCTTGCGGTAATCGGCATTCCGATCGGCGTGGCCATCGGCGTAGCGGCTCTCGCGGAACTGTTGATGCAGGGAACAGTCCCTCTTCTCATCGCTCCTCAACGCATGTACGCGGCGGTGAACAGCGTAACCCTGATGGGCATTCCTTTTTTCATGCTCGCGGGAACTATCATGGAACGAAGCGGCATCACGGAGAAGTTGATCAACTTCGCCAATGCACTCGTAGGCTCCCTCAAGGGAGGAATGTGCTACGTCAGTGTTCTTACGGGCATGTTGATGGGAGGCATTTCCGGTTCCGCGCCCGCGGATACCTCGGCTTTGAGTAGCATCATGGTTCCGAGCATGGAGAAATGCGGGTATAAGAGGGATTTCTCGGCGGCGATTATGGCCTCATCGGGAACCCTCGGCATCATCATTCCCCCGAGCATGCCTATGATCGTATTGGGTAGCATTACCGGAATATCGGTCGGTAAGCTTTTCCTCGGAGGAATAATCCCAGGGATACTCTTCGGAGTATCTTTCATGATCGTCTGTTTCTTCATCGTTACATTCCGAAAGCTCGACCAGTCCGTCAGGACCGCCTTTTCACTCAAATCATTGATTAAGACTTTTAAGGGCGCGCTTCTTCCCATGTTGGCTCCGATTATCATCGTAGGAGGAATCCTCACCGGTATTCTTACGCCTACCGAGTCGGCCATCGCCGCAGTGGCCTATACTCTCTTTCTGGGAATCGCGGTGTATCGGACCATCAAATTCAAGGACCTTCCGGAGCTATTCATGAGCTCTATCGTCGGCGCCGCGAATGTGATGCTGATAATCGCGGCATCCAGCCTTTTCGCGTGGATTCTTCAGACCAATAATTTCCAGCAGGTTGTCCTTCGGCTTTTCGGCAGCGCGATCAACAGCAAAATAATGGTGATGATCATCATCAACATGATATTCCTGATCGGCGGATGTTTCCTTGAAGGAACCGCCATGCAGATAATGTTCATTCCGATTCTATTCCCGATCGCTACCGTCGTGGGAATAAACCCGATCGCCTTCGGAGTGACCGTAATCTGCAATATCGCGTTGGGGAATTTGACTCCGCCGGTCGGGATCTGCCTGTTTGTCGCGTCTTCATCGTCCGGTGTCACGGTTGACAAGATTATCCATGAGATAATGCCCTTTATTGCCATCAGCGCCGTAGACATCCTGATCTTGATCTTCTTCCCGCAGCTCATCACGTGGATTCCTGGGTTCATCAGGTGAAGGAGGCATGTCATTAATTTCCCCAAAAGCGTCACGATCTGCGAAGTGGGTCCTCGCGATGGATTGCAGAATGAAAAACGCATCTTGTCGATCGAAGAAAGAGTGGATTTGGTAAATCGGCTTTCGGATTCCGGGCTCAAAGTCATCGAGGTAGGATCCTTCATGCATCCGGCCGCTGTCCCTCAAATGGCCGATACAGATGAAGTATTCAAGAGAATCGCAAAAAAAAGCGGAGTGGAGTACAGGGCTCTCATTGCCAATCTGAAGGGCGTCGACAGGGCTTTTGCGTGCGGGTGCAAAAAGGTGAAACTCAATGTTTCCGCAAGCGCCGCCCACAATCGGGCGAATCTCAACAAGACGCCTCGGGAAAGCATGTCCGGGTTCCCGGCCTGCGCCGAGGCGGCGCGCGGCAGAGGGCTGGAGATTTCCGGGTCCATTTCCATGCCGTTCGGATCGCCGTGGGAATACAAAATACCCATCGCCGATATAGAAACGATCGTCGATTCATATCTCGATGTGGGGATAAATGAGATATCTCTTTCGGATGCCGCCGGCATGGCAATGCCCGATCATGTTTTTTCCGTCTGCACGGAAATGAGAAAGCACTATCCTGAAGTGAAATGGATACTTCATTTCCACAATACCCGAGGCATGGGCGTCGCCAATATGATCGCCGGCATGCAGGCGGGAATAGATTGGTTTGATTCATCCGTCGGGGGGATGGGAGGCTGTCCCTTTATCCCGGGGGCGACGGGCAATGTCGCTTCGGAGGACATCCTTCATATGTTCCACGAGATGGGGATAGAAACGGGGGTCGATCTAGGATCGATCATCGAAATAGCCAGAACCGTAAGGACCTTGATAGGACATGACCTGCCGAGCTTCGTCCTGAAGGCGGGGAGAAACAGCGATCTTCTCCCGCTTTCCGGAGGCATGGCTTGATAGGCGATTCCTTGAACGAGCGGCAAAATTCCAAAACGGATCATGAGCGATGTAGAAGACGGCATTAAATGGCGCTTGGACTTAAATAGAACCTGTCGACAAATGCTTCTATCTTTTCTTAGAGCGACCGACGGGAGTCGAACCCACTTCTCGAGCTTGAGCAGCTGCCCTTGGCCTGAATCATCCGATTTCTCGATTCTAATCACTCAGATTCCAACATTGCTTTACGGTTTGGCAGGATGGCTTCCGTCCTTATTGTCATATCCTATGAATCACTTGCGACACAAAATACGACAGCAATGCAATCGTAACTTTACAGGAACACAGCCGTGAACTTGCGGAATCGCAAACCGACAACTACAAGAGTCAGCCTGTAGAACTCGTTGGGCATTACAATCGGGAGGTTAGTGTACGATGTATGTTTCATGTATGCTTAGGTCTGCGAAGGGGACATTTCTTCTTGGGTTTGACATGCGTTAACGTGAACTATTGACAGGCAAAACAGGCAGGTTTACCTTCAAACGATACCTGCCTTGCGGGAAAAAACAGTATGAGCAGCCGATTGGGATGCGAAAAATCGCAACCATCCCGAAATTTCCGTTTCTATAATTCCTCAACTATCGTGAAATGCCATTTCCTGTCATTCAAGGGGCTATCGGAGAATACCGGATGACAAAGCTTACACCGATTTCCGAATATCGGCTCAGAAGCGTATTCTTCAGAACCTTGTTCGCGCTATTGGTCCTAATGCTACTGATGATGGCGGCATTTTTCTTATTCAGCAGAGGGGTTATTTTTTCAAGCGTTTCGGAGATAAACAGCAATACGAATAAGAACTTGCTCAGCAAGACCAGCGACATCGTGGACAGTTATTTAAAATTTCTCGAAGGCACGATTCAGCACCTTACAAAAGACGGCAATATTCTCAGCGCGATCGTTGCGCCGAACATAAATCGGGCGAATCGAAATTTTGCCATACAAAACCTCCTCAAGACTACTTCCGCGGACAGCGATCTGATCCAGGACGTGTATTTATATATTCCGTATAACGATATCATCTACTCAGCCAGTCGCCCTGTTTTCCAGTTGAAGGATTTTCCGGATTTAAGCATCCTGGATTTGTGTCTATCGCATACCGCCATCGAAATTGTGGATGTACAGCATATCACCACCTGTTTTTACAATTTGAACGGCACAGTGTATATGGTTCGAGATTTTCCGCTCACCGGCAGAAAACGCATGGGAAGCATCATCCTGAAATTGGATAGCGGCGTTTTTTATGACCTGGTTCAAGGCGACGGCACTTTGAGTATGCCCATTCTGATATTCGACAAAGACAAGAATCCGGTTTTTTCGGATGCACGCAATTATCCTTTCGATTCGTCCATGGGTAGAGCGAAACAAGCGCTGCAATCCGGCCAGGAATATTTTACGAGCTCAGGTTCCGTTTTCTTCCAGAAAACCTCCGCCACATCGGGCTGGACCTACGTGTATGAAGATAAAAATGACATTTCCGCGCTGAGAGTCAATAATCTATTGAAAACGGTGTTTCCCATACTTTTGATTCTCTTGTTGCTCAGCGTCAGTCTGTCGATCTATATTTCCAACTATATTTACAAGCCTATCCGCGACCTTATGGTTTCGGTCCTGGACAGCTCCATTTCGCATGATTGCGTGGAAAAGAATAAATACAACAATGAAGTGGAGTATCTCAGTTCTTCGTTCAATCAAGCCCTACTGGTGAACGATGAACTAAGTACCACCCTCGACGGCATTGTGCCGGTGATGGAGAATCAGCTGATTCTGGATGTCCTCTCGGGACGTCATTCTTCCAATGATTCGGTAGTGGACTACCTCAGTCGTATCAATTCGAAGCTCCGTGGAGACGGGCAGTTTGTCATGCTGGCCGTGCTTCTGGTTCATAACAACAGCTGCTCCGTACAAGAGGTCGAAACGACGATATATTCCATCAGCATGAATAATATCATCCAGAAGGTTGCCTCGGATGACTTCCACGTACGTGTCGCCGTAGTTGAAAACGGCATTTGGGCCGTACTGTTAAAGTTTGATCAAATTCTGTCGCAGGAAGCGATTAAAACCCACGTCTCCGCCTTTATGCATGCCATCCGTAGCAGCATCAAGCAGAACAATTTTTACATTCAGGTGGGCGTCGGCCGCATTAAAGGCTCTTTCACCGAAATTTCCCAGTCGTATAAGGAAGCCTTGCGTTCCATCAATTTCGCGAAATACCTGGACCTGTCCCACGACGAAGATGAAGGTCAGGGGATACTCGATAGCTCCGGCGCCTTCGATTTTGACTATGTAAAAATGCAGATCGAGAAAATCACGGCCGATGCCGCCGCAGGGGACGCGGCCGGCGCTCTAGAGAAGGTGAGACAGATCATCGATCGCATCACGAGCAGCAGCCGCAACCAGTCTGAATTGACCTTGGGATTTCAGGCTTTTATGGACACTCTCTATGACATGCATCTGCAGTACGGTGTATCTGACAATGATCCCATTTTTGTCGACGTCGGGGAGGCAATCGATTTCAAGTCGCTGCAAGATCCGGAAGATATGACCGTGCGCGTCGAGGCCACCTGCAGCCAGCATGTTTCGACTTTATGCACCTATTTCGGCAAGCGGCAGAATAAACTCATATATCAGGCACAGAAATACATCGATGAAAACTATTCGAACGGATTGCTTTCCCAGAACGATGTGGCCGATCATCTAGGGATAAACGCTTCCTATTTGAGCACGATTTTCAATACGGTGCTGCAGACCA
>CAZRYP010000009.1:0-21480 GCA_964604295.1 uncultured Treponemataceae bacterium | reverse complement strand
AAGGGCCTCGATCTGAGGCTGCGGTCCCGGTTTTCCTCGATGGCCGCCATGAGTCCGACGGCGTTGATATGGAGGATGGTGCCGCCCATCAACCGCATCCTTTCAGGCTGTCGCCCTTCGCCCTGCCCTGCCAGAGCCGGGCCATGAGGGTCGCTTTTTCCGCTGCCCTTCTGCCGTCGCAACCCGAAAAAATCACCCTCACCGTCTCGGCCTGGGCGGCCAAGGCCTCGATCCGCGGCAGCCAGGCCGGGGGGTCCGTCCCGTCGCGAAGCTTTATATAGACGAGGGAAGAAGTGACAACATCGATGGAAGGGGGCGATCCGGGTTCCCTGACCATGTCGAGAAGGCAGAGAGCCACGCCGCGCGCCTTCAGGCCCTCGATGACGCGGGCCGAATACCAGTCGGCGCCGTGGAAGGCTACGGCCAGCGGCAGGCCCGCAAGATCCCTGAGCACGCGATCGAGATGCCTGCGCGCGGCGTCGCTGTAGGAAAAGGAAGCCGGGAATTCGAGGAGGAGGGCCGAAAGGCGGCCCTGGGCCGACGCGGCTTCCGCGGCCCGGCGGCTCCGGGCCAGGGCCTTCTGATAGGCGATCCCGTACCCGGCGGCGTCCGCCATGCCCCCGCCCGCGTCTCCCGGAAAATCGGCGAAGACCCCGCCGAGCCGCAGGCAGAGATCGCCCTCGGCGCGATTCCAGCCGGCGGGATCGGCCTCCCAGACATCGAAGGGCAGCTCCACCGTAGAAGGCTCGGCTCGGGGCAAGGCCGCGGCCGGACAGGGGAGAGCTTCGCCCGGGATCGCCCCTACGGGAACCGCGACGCCGAAACGGACGTCGGGCGAAGCCATCGGACTGTCTCCATCCATGCTTCAATTATAACTATACATTTGTATAGTATTCAAGAGCAAAAAAGAACCCCCGGGAGAAAAGCTTCCGGGGGTTGCGCGCGCGGATCCAGCCTCCGCGCCATCGGGGGATCATTCCAGCACGGCGCCCTTCACTCCCGAGGTGACGGCCCTTCTGTAGCGGTTCAGGAAGAGACTGTCGACGGGCTGGACATAGGGCTTCCATTCCGCCCTCCGCCTGGCCAGCTCGGCCTCATCCACGAGAAGGTCCAGGCTTTTGCCGGGAATGTCCAGGCTGATCAGGTCGCCTTCGCGGACGAGGGCGATGGGACCGCCCGCGGCGGCTTCAGGCGAAACGTGGCCGATGGCCGATCCCCTGGTCGCGCCCGAGAACCTCCCGTCGGTGACGAGGGCTACCGTCTTGTCCATGCCCATGCCTGCGAGGGCGGCCGTGGGGGTGAGCATCTCGCGCATGCCGGGGCCGCCCTTGGGGCCTTCGTAACGGATGACCAGGACGTCGCCGTCGACGATCTTCCTGGCCTGGATGGCCTCGAAGGCCTTCTCCTCGCTTTCGAAAACCCTCGCCGGCCCCCTGTGGACGAGCATTTCGGGCGCCACGGCCGACTGCTTGACGACGCAGCCGTCGGGGGCGAGGGATCCGTGGAGGATGGCGAGGCCGCCGGTGGCATGATAAGGCCTGTCCAGGGGCCTGATGATCTCGTCGTCCCTGACCCTTGCCCCGCCGATATTGTCGCCCACGGTTCCGCCCGTCACGGTGAGGCATTCCCCGTGGAGCAAGCCTCCCCCTGCGAGCCTGGACATCACGGCCTGGACGCCGCCCGCGGCGTAGAGGTCCTGGATGTGGTGGGAGCCGCCGGGCGACATGGAACAGAGATGGGGCACCCTGGCGCCGATTTCGTTGAAGAGGTCGATGCTGAAGTCCACGCCGGCGGCCCAGGCTATCGCGGGGAGATGGAGGGCCGTATTCGTGGAGCCGCCCAGGGCCAGATCCACGGCCACGGCGTTCTCGAAGGCCTCGCGCGTGAGGATGTCCCTCGGCTTGATGTCCTTCTCGACGAGGTTCATGATGGCCCTGCCGGCATCCTTGGCGAGGCGTTCGCGCTCGGCGTAGACCGCCGGGATCGTGCCGTTCCCGGGCAGGCCGATTCCCAGAGCCTCCATCATGCAGTTCATCGTATTGGCGGTGAACATGCCAGCGCAGGAGCCGCAGCCGGGGCAGGCCGCGTTCTCGACTTCCAGGAGCTCGGCATCGCTCGCCTTGCCAGCGATATGCTTGCCCACGGTCTCGAACACGGTGGAAAGATCGATATCCTTTCCACCGAGCCGGCCTGAAAGCATGGGGCCGCCCGAAACGACGATCGAGGGGATATTGAGCCTGGCGGCCGCCATGGCCATGCCGGGAATTATCTTGTCGCAGTTCGTCACGAGCACCAGGGCGTCGAAGGCGTGGCCCTGCGCCATCACCTCGACCGAGTCCATGATGAGTTCGCGCGAGGGCAGGGAATACTTCATGCCTATGTGATTCATCGCGATGCCGTCGCAGACGCCTATCGTCGGGAATTCTATGGGCAGGCCGCCGGCGGCATAGATGCCGGCTTTCACCGCGTCCGTGATCCGCTTGAGATGGACGTGGCCGGGTATGATCTGGTTGTAGGCATTGGCAACCCCTATCCAGGGCCTTTCGATTTCCCAGTCGGTGTAACCGGCGGCCTTGAGGAGGGACCTGTGCGGCGCCCTTTCCGGGCCGCGCTTCACCTTATCGCTTCTCATGCGTTCGCTCCTTGATCGCCGCGCCTTCTTCCTCCCTCCGCCCGGACCCGGACGGAAAGGATGCGCGCTCGGCATATGGGTGACACCCACTATCTCCGGTATGGTTATCGGCGTCAAGGTCATGCCGGCCGCCGGCGACATAGCCGCCTGCGACAAAGACGCCCGCGGCACGGCTGCCCGAGTAAAGTTGCGGAGCTCCCTCTTCTCGTCTATACTGTCGCCGATGAAAGATCGAAGGAACGGCGCCACGGACGGCCGTAGATGAAGGCTGAGCTCATAGCCGCGTCCATAGAAGCCTCGGCCGAACTGGATTTCTCGAAGTCCGGAGGGCCGGGCGGGCAGAACGTCAACAAGCTGAACACGAAGGTGCCCGCCAGGATAGCGATCGACTCGATCCTGGGTCTGAGCGCCGCCGAGAAGCGCCTCCTGACGATGAAACTCGCCAACCGCATCACCACCGAGGGCTATTTGACCATCCAGGTAAGCGATGAGCGCACCCAAGGCGCCAACAAGCAGATAGCCTTCGAAAGGCTCCTCTCCCTGATCACCCGCGCCGCCAGGCGCGATCCTCCCAGGATCCCCACGAAACCCGGCCGGGCGGCCCGCGAGCGGCGGATCTCATCGAAAAAAGTGCGCGGCCGCACCAAGCAGGACAGGAGAGGTCCGGCGGCTGAATGAAATGCGTCACATCAATAGTAATCCGCCGTTTTTCATGACACAGGGGCTAGCGGGATGACGGTTCGCCACCTTATCCTTGCCTGAGATTCCTGGAGCCTCGAGTCCCCGGAAGGCCGAAGGCTCGCAGCCGGGAAGGAGTTGAGCTCAATGAAGCACGCAATCCCGCGATCCTTACCTCAGATAATAATCACGGTCGTCATAGTCATCGTCGGCGCTTCGATCGTGCTGAACCAGCTGGGAGTCTCCTTTTCCGCCAAGCCCGCCTCGGCCAAGCCCGTATCGTCGCCCCAGGGGGGAGCCGCGCCGGGACAGGCACCGGGACAAGCTCCTGGACAGGCCGGCGCGAACGGAACCTCGGGCCAGCCGGCGAGGACGGGAAGCGCGACACAACCCGCCAGGACGGGAAGCGCCGGCAAGCGCGTCGTCGCGGTACGGGCCGTCGCGATCACCACAGGTTCGATCCGCAATTATACGAAGATCCATGGCGACGTCGTTTCCCGCAACGAGGTCAAGATCTACCCCAACGTCGGGGGAAAACTGCTCGAGCGAAAGGCGGCCGTGGGCGACTGGGTCTCCAAGGGAACGGAAATCGCCCTCGTGGACCCCTCCAAAGTCGGCCAGACTTTCATGCCCAACCCCGTCGAATCGACGGTCTCGGGAACCATACTCTCCATACCGGTCAGCGAGGGCGACACCATCTCGACCAATACCGTCATCGCCACCGTGGGAGACCTCTCCCGGACCCAGATCAGCACGGCCGTCCCCGAACGCTATCTCGCCAACCTGAGGACCGGAACGGCCGCCGAGGTGAGTTTCGACGCGATTCCCGGCCAAATTTTCGCCGCGAAGGTATCGGAGATGAATCCCGTCGTGGATACGGCCAGCCGGACCCTCGACGTCACGCTCCTGCTGGAGAAGGCCGATCCCCGCATCCTCGTCGGCATGTTCGCGACGATCAAGCTGGTGACGGACAGCAGGAACAAGGTCCTGGTCCTGCCGAGAATCTCCGTGACCCTGGGCTCGAACGACTCCTATGTCTTTGTCATCAAGGCCGACAATACGGTCGAACGCAGGATCGTCATCCTGGGACTCGAGGGAGAGGATTCCTTCGAGGTGAAGCAGGGGCTCAGGCAAGGCGAAAGGGTCGTTACGGAAGGTAAGGGGTCGATCACGGAAGGCGACGCGGTCAGGGTAATCGACGGCCAGGCCGCGCAAAAGGACGGAGCCGCCCGATGAGCATGGTCCGAAGGTCCATCGACCATCCCGTCACCATCGTGATGGCCTTCGTCCTCATCTGCGGAATAGCCATGGCTTTCGTGTGGCGCATCCCGGTCTCCCTCAATCCCGAAACCCAGATGCCCATGCTCTCGGTGAGGACATCCTACTCGGGCGCAGGCCCCGAAGATGTAGAGCAGAACGTCACCAGAATTCTAGAGAACGCCTTTTCCTCCCTCGAAGGGCTCGAGAACATGTCTTCGACCTCGTCCCAGGGTTCCAGCAACCTGAGGCTCGAGTTCGGCTATGAAGTCAATCTCGACAAGGCCCAGTCCGAGATCGAGTCGATAATAAGCGGCCTCAAGAACAGGCTTCCCCCCGACGCGGACACGCCCAGCGTCAGGCGCTTCGACATGTCGGCGTCGCCCATCATCCGCCTCATAATCAAGGGAGAACGCCCCCTCGACGAGCTCCAGAAAGTCGGCGAGGACTTGATACAGCCCCAGCTCGAGAGGATAAAGGGCGTGGCATCCGCGAGCGTCGTGGGCGGAAGCAACAGGATAATCTCCGTGGAAGTCTCGCAGAGCCGTCTGGCCTCCTACGGGCTGACGCTCACGAACGTGGCCGCGGCCATGGCTTCGCAGAATATCCTCCTCTCGGGCGGGGAAATCGTCAGGGGCTCCACCGAATACCAGATCCGGTCGCAGGAGAAGCTCTCCTCCATCCAGGAGCTGAAAAGCCTGGTGATAAAGACGGTGAGTTCGGGCGGTTCGGGGCGGAAGCGCGCCATCCGCCTGGAGGACCTGGCCGACGTCAGGGAAATCGAGGACGATCCTTCGAGGATCATCTACATCGACGGACAGCGCGTCATCAACGTCCAGATCGTGAGGGAGAGCGACAGCAACGCCGTGCAGATCTCCAGGCAGGTGCGCGAGTCCCTGGAGGATATCAACAGGATCCTCCCCGCGGGAGTGCGCGTGGAAGTGATGTCGGACGACACCACCCTCGTCAGCTCGACGCTCAACGAGGTGTACAATTCCGCCCTGATGGGGATAGTCCTCGCGGTCTTCATCCTCCTCCTCTTCCTGAGGAACCTCAAGGCCACCTTCATCATCGCCATTTCAATACCGATTTCGGTCCTGATCACACTCCTGTGCATGCACTTCGGCGGACTCACGCTCAACACGATCAGCCTGACGGGACTCATCATGGGACTCGGCATGATCGTCGACGCGTCCATCGTCATCCTGGACAACATCTACCACTATCGCCAGAGGGGAACGAAGCCGAGGATCGCCGCGATCCTCGGGAGCAGGGAGATGATGACGGCCATCACCGGCTCGACCCTGACGACGCTCTGCGTCTTCATCCCCATCATCCTTTTCCGCAACGACCTCGGCATGATGGGGCAGCTCTTCAACGACCTGGTGTTCACCGTCTGCTTCTCCCTGGGCGCTTCCTTCATCGTCGCCATCACGCTCGTTCCCGTGCTCTGCGGTCCCGTGATGCATCTCGACACGAGGGTCCAGAAGCCTCTCAGGAATCCCGTCCTCAAGCGTATCGACGATACCCTCGAAAAGTTCTTCGCCGCCCAGGAAAGGGGCTACGGTAGAGCCCTCGAGTTCTGCCTGAAGAACAAGCTCCTCGTGCTCGGCCTCGTCGCCGTGATCCTCGCCAGCTCCCTGCTCCAGTTCACCGCATTCGGACTGGACCTTTTCCCCCGCTCGAACACGGACGACAGTCTCACGGTGAGCCTCACCCTTCCCCTCGGCACGGTCAGGGAGAGAACCCAGGAGATCCTCGAGGACCTGCAGACCTATGTCAGAAAGGAGATCAAAGGCTACACGAGGCTCGTCGTCTCCTTCGGCGGCAACTCGGGCTCCATCCAGATACTGCTCCCCGATCCCAGGAACCAGATCGATACCCCCGCATCGATCAGGACGAAGCTGATACCCTATGCGGAATCCGTCCCCGGCGCCGACTTCAACATCTCGGCGGGACGAAGATTCTCTTCCAGGTCGGCGGTGGACGTGGAAATCAGGTCCAAGGACCAGGATGCCTCGCTCGAAGCCTCCAGGGAAGTCAAGCGCATCCTCTCGGCCGCCTTGCCCGATGTCGGGAATATGCGGATATCCCTCGAGGCTGGATCGCCCGAACTCCTCATCGGCATCGACCGCGACAAGGCCGCGGTATTCGGCTTTTCGGTCTCCCAGATAGCCAGGGAGATCCGTTCCTCCATCTATGGCGTCACCGCCACATCCTACGATTCCGGGGGGGAAACCCTCGATGTCGTGGTGAAGCTGAAGGAGGAGGACAGACGGACCCTCTCCGACCTCAAGTCCATCTTCCTCATCACCCCCTCGGGGGCGAGGATGCCCGTCTCCAATTTCGTGACCATCTCGAACAGCACGGCCCCCCAGCAGATCAACCGCGAAAACAAGGAAAGGATCATCCATGTCCAGGGCGATCTGCCGGCGACGTCCAAACTCACCTCGACCGATATGGCAAGGATAGTCCAGAAGGTGCTGGACGACAGCTATATCCCCAGCGACAATGTCACCGTCTCTGTGGGCGGGGAGAACAGGGACGTGGATACCTACCTGCCTGTATTCATCCTGATAATCGCGGTGGCCGTCTTTCTCGTATACGGGGTTATGGCGAGCCAGTTCGAGTCCTTCCTCGACCCCCTCATCATCTTTTTCTCGATCCCGCTCATGTTCATAGGCGTCGTCTGGATCTACAAGCTCACGAACGCGTCTTTTTCCCTCTTCTCGATGATAGGGGTCGTGGCCCTCGCGGGGATAGTCGTGAACAACGGCATCGTGCTCGTCGACTACACGAACACGCTCAGGGCGCGCGGACTGGGGCTCTTCGAGGCCTGCAGCGAGGCGGGCCGCCGCCGCCTGCGCCCCATACTCATGTCGACCCTCACGACCCTTCTCGGCATCATGCCCCTCGCCCTCTTTCCCGGAAAGGGCACGGAGAGCATCCAGCCCATAGCGAAGACCCTCTTCGGCGGGCTCATAGTCAGCTCGGTCATGACCCTCTTCCTCACCCCAGTGCTCTACTACATTTTCAACAGCCGGGGGGAGAGGAAAAACAGGAAAAAGCAAAGGGATATGGCGGCATGGTTCAAGGAAGCGCAGGATGATACGAACTGAAATCTACGCGAATCGCTCGGTCGAGGAAGACATCGTCGAGGAGATCGAAAGACGGATCCCCGACCTCAGCTATTCCATCATCGAGGATGTGAAGGGAAGGGGCAGGAACGGCGTCCGGCACGGCACCGCGATCTGGCCCGAGCTGAACGTGCTGTATATCATGTTCGGAAGCAAGGCCGAGGCCCTTCTGATCGACGAAGCCATCGCCGCCGTCAAGAAAGCCTTCCCCAGGGAGGGCATCAAGATATTCCAGTACGAGGTCAGCGTCCTGGGCGAAAAACGATGAATTTTCGCTCCAATTTCCGCGCAAGGAGTCAGGCATGAAGCATAGAGGCCATATATTCCGGTTGCTGTTCGCCCTTTCCCTTTCGATGTCCGCGCTGCCGCTTTCGGCTGGATCGCTCGGGGATCTGTTCACCGCCGCCACCGGATCGAACCAGGATTATTCCATCTACAAGATCGATCTCGATCTCGCCCAACTCAAGAAGACCAAGGGCGAGATAGAAGCCAAGGTCGAACTGGACCGCATCAACGCCCAGTACAACTACGTCACGGCCCTGTCGAATTATCGAGGGTCCGTGCTCGGCTTCTACAACGAGGTGATCGATGCCGTCTTCGCCGCCGCGACGGCCGAGCTGGACCTGGAATCCGTCGGGCTGGGCCTGGAAAACGCGAAGGAGGACAGGAAATACGCCGATTCCCGCTTCAGGAACGGCCTCATCTCCGAAGAAGTCTTCAAGGAAATCGACATCGCCTTCAAAATGACGACGACAAATTATGAACTGTCATCCTGGACCTTGAAGGACGCCAAGGACAATTTCCTTCTCGTCACCGGGCTCGACTGGAAGACGGGAATCATACCGGAGGTGCCGGCCTTCCAGCCCGCGGCGAAGATCGAGGAGTGGATCGCCAAGGATACGACCCTCCAGCGCGCGACGCTGAGCGAGAAAATCGCCTCCTTGAGGATGGCCTCCCTTCCGACGAACGCCTCCGTCTATGACAGGCGGATCCAGGAGACGGAAAATCTCAAGGCCAGGGTATCCGTGTCGAATGCGGAGAGCAACGCAAGGAGAGCCTACGAGAGGGCTCTCTCCACGCTCAGGAACCAGGCTTCCCTCCTCCAGATAAGGACTGATGAATTCGCCCTCAAGGAAGCCGCCTTCAAGGACGCGCTCCTGCAGTACGAAAGGGGGATGATTTCGCTGAGCGACAAGAACGTGAAGGCGATCACCGTCCTCACCGCCAGGAAGAACCTCCTTGCCGCGCAGAAGAGCTACATCAAGTCGATCGGTTCCTTCCTGAGCGCGATGGGAGAAAATCCTCTGGGGATTTGAGCATGAGACACACACTCCTCGCGCTGGTCTTTGCCCTGATAGCCTCGGCCGCCTCGGCCCAGGGCTGGGATAGCCTCTACAAGGCCCGCCTGGAGGCCTCGGCGGCATACCTGGAAGCCAGGCTGGCCCTCAGGTCGGCTGAAGTCGCCCTGGACAACTACACGAAGCCTTATCTGCCCAGGGTATCCGTCGCGACGAGCTCCAGCCTGCCCTTGACGATTAGCGGCGCCGGTTTTTCGGGGACGGTGGTTCCCTCGATAAACCTGGAGAATATCCTGGGCGCCGATATTTCCCTCAAGGCTCCCCTGAAGGCTTCATCCTCGGGCGGCATCGGCCTGGGCGATCCCAGCATAAGCCTGAGCCGCAAGATTTTTGTGGAAACCGCCGCGGATCGCCTCGACGCCGAAGCCGCCCTCATGGCCGCGAAATCCGCGCTCAAGAAGGCCGCGGACGGCGTGCGCGTCGCTCTCGCCACCGAGATCCTCAACGCCGTGTATTACAGGAACCTCCTCGAGGTGAACAGGGCGAACCTCCTGGTCCTGGAAAGGGTCAGGAAGGCGCAGACGAACAGCTCCTCATCGCGGGAACTGGAGCGGCGCGTCCTGGGCGCGAAGAAATCGGCGCTCATAGCCTCGAACGCCCTTGCCGCGCTGGACGAGGAGATCAGGAGCGGCGCCGACCTCTTCTACCGGGACCTGCTCCTCTCGCAGGAGGAATGGACCGCCTCGATGGAAGAGGACGAGCCGCGCGGCTCCACGGCGATCCGGGCTCTCGAGCTGTCGCTCGAGGCGGCCGAGCGGAGGAAGGCTTTCGCCCTGCTTCCCTGGCTGCCGAACCCCGGCCTGACCGCCTCCCTCTCCTACGACATGGCTGAAGGACAGGTGGAGTGGGGGCTGTCCCTCTCCCTCTCCTACGATGTCTTCGACAAGGGCGCCCGTTCCCTCTCCCTGCTCAGGCGCGAGGAATACCCCAAGATCATCGGCCTCAAGCTCGAGGCGGCGAGGAAGGACCTCTCCTACGGCATACGGAGGATAAAGGGCAGCCTGGAGACACTCGAATTGGACAGACAGCTCCAGGAACTCGACATCGCGGATGCCCAGGACGATGTCTCCCTGCTCGAGAGGCTGTGGAACGGAGGCTATGCCAGCGAGGAGGATTTCGTGATCACGCAGATAGACCTCTCCGTGGAAAAGCTCGAGGCTCAGAGAATCGCCCACGACCTGCTGATCCAGACACTGAATCTCGCCGGCTACCGCGAGGCGGGGCTAGAGAAAGGGTCCGGCCCTCGCGGGGGTCACAGGCCCTGCCCTGGCGCCTCAGAGGGCCGAAAGTATCTGCGCCGCGTGTCCGGCAGGAGTCACCTTCGGGAAGACCTTCACCACGACGCCGCGGCCGTCGATGACAAAGGTCGAACGGATCACCCCCATGACTTTCTTCCCGTACATCATCTTCTCCCCGAAAGCCCCGTACTCGGCCAAGGTCTTCCTCTCCGGATCGGAGAGGAGGATGAAGGGCAGGGAATGCTTTTTCAGGAATTTGGCGTGCGAGGCCGGCGAATCGGGGCTGACGCCTACGACGCGGATTCCCCGTTTCGCGAACTCGCCGATGGAGTCGCGGAACTCGCACGCTTCCACGGTGCAGCCCGGGGTGTCATCCCGGGGATAGAAATAGAGCACGAAACCGCTTCCGGAAAAATCCTCAAGGGTCCAGGTTTTTCCCGCCGCATCGGCCAGGGAAAAATCGGGCGCCTTCATGCCTTCTGAAATCATGGTCAGACTCCTTTTGGTTCAGATAAACGCGCAATAACTCTCTATCGGCTATTTTACCTTATCGCCACTTCGCTTCATACCGATATTTGAATAAGGAATAAAAGTGTTACCCCTTGATAAAATTCGCTAAATGGGACAACCCGTGTCCCTGTCTTTACTATAGAGTAAGAATAGAAAAAACGAAGGTCGGAGGTTTTTTTTGAGCCAGACCGAGCGTATCTTTTTCATCGACCGCACGATCAGGGAACATGGAGGCATCGCTGTCTCCGCGATCGCATCCAGATTCGAAATCTGTGGAAGGCAAGCCAAGCGCGACATAGAATATATGAGGGACCGATTGGACGCGCCCATCGTCTGGTCAACAGATCATCGCCAATATGAATACACTGCTTCCTGGGACAGCCTGCGATTCGCCGACGAAAAATCTTTTCTTGCCTTCGCCTTCCTCAAGGCGATGCTTACCGAATACCACTATATACCGGTTCTATCGAACGATCTTCTCGCCTTGCTGAAAGAAAAGATCGCCGGACGCTACGCAGGCATCGCCGAAAAGGTCAGCTACGAACTGCCCGACATGGAATCCATCGACGGCGGCATCGCCTACGCGCTCTGCCAGGCGCTTTTGCTGCCCAGCGAGCTGCAAATCACCTACACGGATTCGAAAGGAGCAGAAAGCGAGCGCGCCATCGTGCCCCTGCGCCTCGTCAACTACGCCGGAAAATGGTATTGCGTCGCCCTCGATTCGAAGTCGGGCGAAATGAGGACCTTCGCGATATCGAGGATCCGTCGCGTTGAAGCAGCGCAACCTTGTAATAAAGTCTCTCTTCCTCAAAACAGCGAGGTTGAGCGCTATCTTTCTTCTTCATACGGGATATTCAAGGGCGAGCCGATCGGCCGCGCGACCTTGCGCTTCTACGGCGGAGCCGCCCGCGCGGTGCGCGAGCAGGTCTGGCACAGGGACCAGACCGCCATTCCGGTGTCCTTGCCCGACGGTTCTGAAGCCCTCGATCTCAGCCTTCCCGTCCACGACTGGACCGAACTCCTAGGCCGGGCCTTACGCTGTGGAGCCAATTGCGAAGTGGTGGCTCCGGAGAAATTCAGGGCGCAATGGAGGGAGGAGATAGGGAGGATGGGGAAATTGGCGAGAGGAGAGAGTGGAAATGTCAGGGCAAACTAAATACTATGGAAATAAAGATGGAAATAGAAAATAACAAACGAGAAAAATCTGTTCCATACTATGCACATTCTGCAAACTCCGCCGGTAAATGGCACGGTTTACAGGATCACTTATATGAAACGGCACTTCTGATGATAAAATTCTCCTGCAATGATGAATATGCAAGACTCTTTTGGCAAACTGGGCTTGCACATGACTTGGGAAAATACCAACCAGAATTCCAAGATTATTTAATTAAGGGCGGGCCTCGTGGTAGTGTTCCCCATGCTTCATGGGGGGCTGGTTTTGCTCGTAACTTTCGACAAGCAGAAATGGCCTTCGTAATTGATGGTCACCATAAAGGATTACCCGATAAGGCCAATTTGCAAATAGATACGGAAGAGTATAAAAGCGAAATCCACATACTAAATAAGTCAGTAAAGCAATGTTTCTTACATGATATTAAAGAACCAGAAACAATCTTTGAACCGACACCATTTGAATTAAAGGGCTTAGATCGAGAGCTTCTCATCCGCTATCTATTTAGTGCATTGACGGATGCAGATTGGCTTGATACCGAAAAACACTTTCATCAGGAGATAAGAACTGTAAGAAAATCGATAGTCCTTGATTGTACGCAGCTAATACAAAAATTAGATGATGAAATTTCGAAGAAAAAAAAGATAGGCGATATTAATAAGCTGAGGAATACGGTGCGTGAGTATGCAATTTCAAAATCAAACCTTCCTTGCGGTTTCTTCTCCATGAGCCTTCCGACAGGACTCGGCAAGACTCTTGCATCTGTATCATGGGCATTGCGTCATGCAAAAGCGAACAATTTAAAGCGTATTATCATTGTTCTTCCTTTTGTCAATATTATTGATCAAACCGCCAAGGAACTAAAGAAAATATTTGGCGATAACTGGGTACTAGAGCACCATTCGTCCTATAACGAAGAGGATCCTATCTCTGAATCAATGGGAAAAGACATAAATATAAAAAAACTAGCAACTGAAAACTGGGATTATCCCATAATAGTGACAACGACGGTTCAATTCTTCGATTCCATTTTTTCAAATTCACCAAAACGATGCAGGAAAAACCATAACATTGCCGAATCGGTCGTTATCTTCGATGAGGTTCAGAGTTTACCTAAGGAATTGATAGCCCCAACAATTTCAGTACTTGAGAGTATGAATAAGGTCATGAAGACCTCTTTTCTATTTTGTACGGCAACCCAACCTGCATTTGAGAAGCGTTCTGATTTTCCATCTGGTGTTGACAAGATTGTGTCTTTGGTTGATGAGCCAGAGAAAATCTATGCACAAACTCGAAGGGTTAACTATGAGCCCGTTAATGCTTTTATGCCACTCACCATAGAGAATCTTATTCCATTGATGGATAAAGAAGAGCAGTCCGTATTGTCAATCTATAATACAAAAAAAAATGCACTACATGCATTCAATCTCGCTATAAAGGACACAGGCTGGGATTCTCTTTATCATCTTTCTACGTCGATGTGTCCAGAACATCGCAAAAAAATGATCAGCCAAATACGTATTGATTTACTTGCTGGTAAGAGAATATTTGTTGCCTCAACCCAATTAATCGAGGCGGGAGTTGATTTCGATTTCCCCTGCGTTTATAGGGAAGTTGCTCCACTTGAATCTATTATCCAGTCCGCGGGTCGCTGCAATCGGGAAGGCAGGATGAATGAAGAAGGAAAGATAGGACAAGTGTACATCTTTCAACTTGAAGGAAGCAGTTTCCCTGATCAGCTCTACCAAACACTTTCGAAGTATACATTGAGTTTGCTCCAAGAAGATATTAGCAGACTTTATACCTATGATTTCTTTACCGCCTATTATGCGAAGGTGGTAAAGTTATTTGTCGATACCGACAAGAAGCAAATCAATACCGCTCGGATGGAGTACAAGTTTGAAACAGTGGCAAATACATATCATTTGATCGATACAAAGACTACAAGTCTTTTCGTCGCCAACTACAGTAAAGAAACGCTAGATTTTCTTTCTGAGATCAAATACAAGCCATTTCTAAGCAAAGATGACTATCGATATATGCAAAAATTCGGTGTTCAGGTTTATGATGGTTTTCTTAGAAAAACTGAAGGCCAGTGGGAGAAAAAAGATCAAGGGTATTACGTGTGGTATGGCTCGTATTCACCTACCACTGGAATTTCACCTGATCCGATTCTTGCTGACTATATCCAATAGGGAGGCATAAATGCTCGATCAAGAAGTAGTTCGGGTAAAAGTGACTGGAGATTTTGCGTGTTTCACGCGACCGGATTTGAAAGTAGAGCGAATGACCTATCCGTGCATGACGCCATCTGCTGCGCGAGGCATTCTCGATTCAATTTTATGGAAGCCAGAATTCCAGTGGTATGTACGGCGAATCCTTGTCCTAAAACCAGTAAAGTTCTTTTCAATAAAGCGAAATGAAATAACAGCAAAACAGGGGGTACGAACCATTGAAATTGATGCTATCGATGCAAGAGGGAAGCCTGTTTTCAGAACCCAGCGTAACAGCATCATTCTTCGTGATGTTGCTTATGTTATTGAGGCATCAATTTATCAGAAAGAATTTGATAGTAAAAATCCTCCTAGGAAATATGTTGAGATGTCACGCCGAAGAATTCACGTAGGTCAGTGCTATCGACGTCCATTCTTAGGTACTCGTGAATTTGCAGCAGAGTTTTCTGAACCTGAGCAAAATGATATTCCTATTAGTGAAACCTTGCCGATTGGCAGCATGTTATTTGACATTTTTTATGATAAAACCGGAAAACCATCGCCAATTTTCTTTTATGATGTAGCTGTCATCAATGGTATATTGAATTGTACAGTTAAAGAAAATGAGATCATCATGAATTCAAGTCACAATCGGCCACCGATGGATTCTGAGCTATCTGGTGTACTCTACGATTTTAACCAAAAAGAAGAGCACGACGCCCAGGGAGTTCTCAATGATTAAAGAATTGAGTGATTTGGGGAAACGACTTCGGGAAGAACAGCGCAAACAGAATAAGCTTATACATAATGCTATAAAAGATGAAGCGATGGCTATTGATTTACTGATTCGAGAAGATGGCACTTTTGACTCTTTCCTAGTATTTCCAAGAAGAACAACTCAAGCTGAGGCAATTACGGCAAAAAAGGGTAAAGCTAGATTACTTCTTGATAAAGCCGAGGAAGTTCTATGCTATAAGGATGAGGACTATATAGTCGAGCTCAGTAGTAAAGAACAAGCAGAAATAAAAATTAAACAGTATATTGAAGGGGTTGAATCAAAGCATAAGCTCTTCATCGAAAAGCTTGATAAGTATAAAGCTTTACAGCTAGTGTCTTCAGTTTTTAGCTTTTATAATGAAAACAAGGCGAAAGGAATAGATACTGCTGTCAAGGCATTTCCCATGCAAGTTGACAAAAAACAGCGATCGGAAAATATTGCCTTTCGATTAGTCAATAGTGCAATACGATTACATGAACATCCTGATGTTCAAAGCGCCATTATTGAGAATTTTGAAAATGAACAGAGACATTTGGTCAATACTCCAGGTAGAAAGTGTTCGCTATGCGGCCATTCTGAGTTTCCGGTTATTGATGAACCTCATGGAACGATCAGTCGTGTCCCTAACGGCCTTCCCGCTGGGAATATACTTGTTTCGTATAATGAAAACGCTTTTGAATCCTATAATCTTATTGGAAATGAAAATTCTTCAATTTGCACTAACTGTGCTAGAACATATGTCGAGGGATTGAAATGGCTTTTATCAAATGGTTCTGAGCGAAAAGACGAAAATGGTAGGCCACAATATACAAATAGAAAAAACTTCGGCTCAGACACCGCCATGGTTTATTGGACCAGAAAAGACTATCAACTCGATGAACTAGATCTTCTTGAGACCCCCGACGCTGGGGAAGTGGGGCTATTGATCGATTCTGTAGTGAACGGAAAGAGTATTATAACTCAATCTATACAGGAGAACATGTTTTATTCTTGCACCCTGTCAGGGGCTTCGGCACGTATCGCTATACGTGACTGGATTGAGTTGAGCCTTTTCGAGTATCGAAAAAATATTGGGAAATGGTTTCAAGACATTGCAATTGAGTCTTTTGGAGAAACTTATTACACACCATTGTATTGGCTGGCACGTGCCGGACATAATGAGAAATCTGCTTCCGATACGACTTTAGCAAGAACAGCAACCCATCTTTGGAATGCCGCATTGAAACAGTCCAGGCCACCTCTCTGGATACTAAGTGCTATTCTCAGGCGTCTTCTATATGTAGAGCAATCGGAAGATGGAAAAACAAAAAGTGATCCGATGACAAGGGAACGAGCGGCATTGATTCGTCTTGTTCTCAATAGAAACAGAAAGGAAGGAGGATTCGAGATGAAAGAATGCTTGGATACGGGGAACCTAAGCCCAGCATATGTGTGCGGCCAGATATTTGCCGTAATGGTGGACATTCAAAGAGCAGCACTAGGAAAGAATGTAAATGCTGGCGTTCGGGAACGATTCTTTTCTTTTGCTTCGACAACTCCTGCTTCAGCATTTGGGCGCCTTATGAAAATGTCGCAAAATCATCTCACAAAGATAAAAGGGGAAAAACCTGGAATCTTCTTTGTCCTAGATCGAGAACTCCAAGAACTGAATGCCAAGATTACTGGGAATATATATCCCTCAACTTTGTCTTTGGAAGAACAGGGACAGTTTGCTCTTGGCTATTATCATAAGAAGCAAGAAACCTGGAAAAAAATCCAGGAAAACAAATCATTGAAAGACGCTCTCGAGAGCGATGAGGAGGTGACGGAATGAGTGCTATCACGAATAGGTACGACTTCGTATTTTTGTATGATGTCAAGGACGGTAATCCGAACGGTGATCCTGATCAAGCAAATCTGCCAAGAAGCGATGCGGAAAATCAAGAGGGGTTAGTTACTGACGTTTGTATCAAGCGGAAGGTAAGAAATTATGTGATGCTTAGAAAAAACAAGTCAAATACAGAAAACACCTATGATCCAGAAGATGGATATGATATTTTCATTAGGCAAGGCAACATACTAAATAGCATAATCGATACAGTAAAAGGTGAAGGCCCTTCCGGAAGACAAAAAGCACTTTCTAGCCAGTATTATGATATCAGAACTTTTGGTGCGGTACTTGCCACTGGTGAAAAAGGAGCTGGGACGGTACGTGGACCAGCACAATTTACTTTTTCACGTTCCGAAGACAGAATATTTCAGGCCGAGCATTCAATTACTCGATGTGCTGTGACAACAGAAAAAGAGGCTAAGGCCCAAGAAAAACGGGAGAATGCATCAACCTTTGGTCGAAAAGCAACTGTGCCCTATGCCCTATATTGTATGCACGGATTCATTTCCGCTGTCGATGCCCGGAAAACAGGATTTTCTGAAGACGATCTCGAATTATTATGGGAAGCTTTGTTGAATGCCTTCGAGCATGACCGATCTGCCGCTCGTGGAGAAATGAATCCCAGAAAACTGATAGTTTTCAAACATGACAGCCATCTTGGAAATGCTCGTTCTGGTCAGTTATTTGATCTAGTTAAAATTAGCAAGAAAACTGACCTTCCAAGGGATTGGAGCGACTACATAGTAGAGCCAATTAACCTCGAATCATTGCCCAAGGGAGTGACACTTATCGAGAAGCTTTAACTGCCTACGTGATAAAGCTTAGTTTACAAATAGCGCAGTTCGTTGGAGAATTGAAGAAAACAGATGGAAGCTTCTGCAATTTTACCATTATTTTCTTGACCGCCAACATAGTTGGCGTTTATTATAATAAACGCCAACTATGTTGGCACTTATTATAACCGTTTGAATGGAGGGCGATATGGGCAACGGCTATCGGAAGAGGGCTTTGGATCTGAATTCAACACTTGCCCAAAGATCGGCATTCCTTTTCGGCCCACGCCAGACGGGAAAGTCGTCCTATGTCCGGGAGCAGCTCGGCTCGCTGCCTGCTGTGAGCTACAATCTCTTGGACGCAGGTCTGCGCTTGCGTTTCTTAGCCGATCCGACGCTCATGCGCCAGGAGATAGAGGCGCGACAGCTCCGGAATTGTGTCGTATTCATCGATGAGATCCAGAAATGCCCTGAACTCCTCGACGAAATCCATCTCCTCATCGAAGAACGGGGCATACACTTTCTTCTCACGGGCTCGAGCGCACGAAAACTGAAGCGGGCGGGAACGAACCTGTTGGGCGGGCGCGCGCGGACGAAATACCTCCACCCCTTCGTCTACCCCGAGGTGTCGGGAGATGAGGATCTTCTCGACAGGGTCATGGCGCGGGGATTATTGCCTCCCCATTACCTGTCGGAGGTGCCGGACGAGGACCTGCGGTCGTACGTGGACACTTACCTTTCGGAGGAGATCGCGGCTGAGGGGCAGGCGCGTAACTTACCCGCCTTCGCCCGTTTTTTGCAGACCGCGGCGACCCTCAACGCGAAGATGATCAACTACACGAACGTCGCGAACGATGCTCAGGTTCCACGACAGACAGTCCGTCTTTGGTTCCAGATCCTCATCGATACGATGTTAGGCTACGAACTCCCGTCATATACATCCACGGTGAAACGAAAATCGGTGGAAACCGCGAAGTTCTATTTCTTCGATACGGGGATCGTGCGGACGCTGCGGAGGCTCCCCTCTATCCTTCCCGAAAGCGCCGACTTCGGGGAGTTCTTTGAACAGTACATCTTCATGGAGTTGCGGGCTTGGATCGATTACCGGAAGCCTGAGGAACGTCTCGCCTATTGGCGTTCGCTTTCAGGGTACGAAGTCGACTTTCTTCTGGGCGAAGCGACAGCGATAGAGGTGAAGTCGACGACCCTCGCCCAGGAGAAGCATCTTTCTGGTCTTCGGGCTCTACGGGAGGAGGGTAAATTCAAGCGCTTTATCCTCGTATGCAGAGATGAGCGCCCCCGGAAGCTCGACGGCATCGAAATACTGCCCTGGCGGGAATTTCTTGGCAAGCTTTGGGCAAACGAATTTTCCTAAAGAGGCTGAGCCTTGTACAAAGAAGATGACCTTATTCCTATCTCTGCGCTCCAGCATGTTCTCTTTTGCGAGCGACAATACGCGTTGATTCACATCGAGCAGATTTGGAAAGAGAATTTTTTTACGGCCGAAGGGAAAGTGCTTCATGAACGAGTAGACATGGAGCATCACGAGTCTCGGCGACTGTTTCGGCAAGAATTCGGCATGGCTATCCGGTCACTCGATCGTGGGTTGATAGGGAAATGTGACCTTGTGGAATTGTACCTCGCGCCTGGTGGCGGTGTCGCCGAAGCGATGCCTGTGGAATTCAAACGCGGGAAAGGCAAGGAAGAGGATGTGGATCGGGTGCAGTTGTGCGCACAAGCGCTGTGCCTGGAGGAAATGTTCTCCATTGAAGTCCCTCGGGGGCAATTTTACTATCTGCAGGAACATAGGCGGACTAGCGTTGAAATCGATAGTGCTCTGCGGACGAAAACTGCCGGCTTGGTAGATCGAATACGATCATTGCTTAATGCAGGTGTGACGCCGTCCGCGATCTATGAGAAAAGAAAATGTGATCATTGTTCGCTCGTTGAATTGTGCATGCCGAAGAGCGCTGGCACCGGGGGCAAGCGGGTAGACAGATTCGTGCAAGTTCAAATCCGAGCGGCTCGCGCCGAGTGCGCATCGTGATGGAGAGGTTGTCGTTGCCACAAAAAGGGGGATACACATCGTGAGGAAGCTGCTCAACACTCTGTATGTGAGTTCCCAAGGTGCATATCTGCACCGCGATGGCGAAACGGTAGCGGTGGAGATAGAACAAAAGCGGGTAATGCAATTGCCGATCCATACGATTGGTGGCATTGTCTGTTTTGGCAACGTGCTCTGCTCTCCTTTTTTATTAGGCTTTTGCGCAGAGCACGACGTCGCGGTTTCCTTTTTGACGGAATATGGGCATTTCCTTGCATCTGTGAGAGGGCCAGTGAGCGGGAATGTGCTGCTTCGGCGCAGACAATATCGAATGGCCGATGATCCTGAAGCGACCCGGGTGATTGCTGCGAATTTAGTGGCTGGAAAGCTCGCGAACAGCCGGATCGTCATGAATCGAACCATCCGCGACCATGGGAATAAAGTGGATGCAGACAGCCTCCGCGCAACTTCGGCATCGATTGATCGCATCATGGATCAGATCCCAAAGGCAGCCGATACCGAAGGAGTTAGGGGATTCGAGGGGCTGGCTGCTGCCGAGTACTTCGGGGCCTTCAATCACTTTATTATCGATCAGAAGGAAAGCTTCACTTTTAATGAACGAAACCGCCGACCTCCATTGGATCCGGTGAATGCCCTACTCTCCTTCGTATACACCCTACTCGCGCACGATGTGCGATCTGCTTTGGAGACAGTAGGCCTCGACCCAGCAGTAGGTTTCCTGCATCGCGACAGGCCTGGGCGACCAGGGTTAGCCCTCGATATCATGGAAGAATTCAGGCCGGTAATCGCGGACCGCCTCGTTCTCTCGCTTATCAATCGACGACAAGTAGGACCGAAAGGTTTCACGAAGGCTGCAAGCGGCGCGATGACGATGGATGCAGACACGCGTAAAGCAGTACTTACGGAATATCAGAATCGCAAGCAGGATGAGGTTTTTCATCCCTACATCGAAGAGACTGTGCCTATCGGGCTCTTATTCTTTATCCAGGCGAACCTGATGGCACGGTACATACGAGGTGACATCGATGGTTATCCGCCATTTTTCTGGAGATAACCAGCTATGATGGTTCTTGTAAGCTATGATGTAATGGTCACGAGCGCGGGTGGTGCGCGACGCCTGCGGAAAGTCGCAAAGGCATGCACCAATTTTGGACAGAGGGTTCAATTTTCAATGTTCGAATGCATAATAGATCCTGCGCAATGGGTACAACTCAAGCATACACTTGAAGGTATTATCGATACTGAAACGGACAGTCTGCGTTACTACTATTTGGGGGCTAACTGGAAGAGCAAGGTCGAGCATGTCGGGGCGAAACCTTCTCTCGACATGGATGAGCCTCTCATCGTATAAAAGGATGCCTATAACTTGTTATATCGATTGGCGTTTCTGACTGAGTATTTTTACACAATCAAACCTATTACACTAATATTACTTTGTGGCGGCTGGTGTCCCAGTTTATCGCGAACCACAATAACACAGAAAACACCTGTACTTTCGCAATTCAAGTAATTCCTTGCAGAAACGTTCTTTAACAAAACAGGGAAGGGAAAGAATCATCGATTTATTGCTGATGCGATCAGGTTCGCGATTTGAGAGCTGTATCTGGTTCCATGGTCAATATATAATCGGGCGTATGTCGCACCCCGCGCGGGTGCGTGGATTGAAACCATAATTCGTCACCCGCTTGCGCCCATTCGGTCGAGTCGCACCCCGCGTGGGTGCGTGGATTGAAACACACGATCAGCCCCGAGAATCCGAATGGAAAAACGTCGCACCCCGCGCGGGTGCGTGGATTG
>CAZRYP010000008.1:6482-23348 GCA_964604295.1 uncultured Treponemataceae bacterium | reverse complement strand
GTTGAGGGCGAGGGCCTTCTCGTAGGCGCCGAGGGCCTGGAGGAGCTTGCGCGCGTTCTCCCTGGCCCAGCCGAGCCTGGCCCACCAGGAAGGGTTGTTGGGATTGTGCTGGACGGCCGCGCTGAAGGCTATGTCGGCGTGCATGAATCGGGACATGCGGAGATAGAGCTCCCCGCAGAGATAGAAGGAGAGCCCCGCCCTGGGACCCTCGGGAAAGGAGGCTATGTATTCCTGGAGCATCGCCAGCGCGGTGCCGTTCTTCCCGAGATAATAGGAAGCCTCGCCTATAGCCTGGGCGAGCCTGGGGTCCTTGCGGATTCCATAGCCCTTCGAGGCCCAGGTTTCCGCTTCCGCGTACCGCCTGAGGGCGACGAGGCTCCAGGAGAGGCTGACGTAAGCGTCCAGGTCGTCCTTTACGACGGCGATCCTTGCCGCGGCCTTGGCCCTCGCCTCCTCGTGCTTGCCCGCCGTCGTCAGCTTGAGGATTTCCGATCCGGGAAGGGCCGCGCCGGTCTGGGCCGAAACCGCGCCGCCCAGGAGGAAGGCGAGGAGGATGAAAGCCGGGATCGCCTTCCCGGCCGAGGCGCGGAGGCGGTCAGGCATTTTCCCTGTCCCCAGTCACCGTCGCCTTGCCCCTGAACTGCTCCTCGTTCTCTATCGTGATTTCGGGAGCCTCCAGGGAAGCTTCCACGTCGCTGCCCGCGATCACCTGGATGCTCTCCGCGGCTATGGCGCTGCCCTTCAGGGAGCCGCGGACCGTCAGCCTGCCGGCGCGTATATCGGCGTCGACGAAGGCCCCCTCGGAAATATAGAGGTCGTCGCCGCAGTTGATTGTGCCCGAGACCTTGCCTTTTATAAGGAGGGATTTGGAAGTTTCAAGGATGCCGGAGAACTGGATGTCGCTTTCGAGGACAGTGTCGATCTCGTCCTCGGCTATGACGCTTTTTTGTACATGGGACATGGGCCTATCATAAGGATTTCATCCCCAAGGGACAAGGTGCGGGCGGCTCAGTTTCCCGGCGCGGAGAGGGAGAAATAGACGGAGGCGAGCTGTTCGGGAGTCAGGGCTTCGGCCCTGATGTCGGCCTGGATGCCGAGGCGGGCCAGGGTTTCGTCGAGCCTGGGCGCGAAGCTCTTGTCCATCGCGTTTACGTTGTTCCTGAGGGTCTTCCTCCGCGAGGAAAAGGCGCTCCGCACGAAACGGGAAAATCCGGCCCTGTCGCCTCCCGCGATGGGATCGGGGCGGGGGCTCAGGCTTACCACAGAGCTCGTGATCCTAGGCCTGGGCCAGAAGGCCGCCGCCCCGATGTCGTAGAGGATTTTCGTCCTGCATACCGAGGAGCAGAGGACGGAGAAAGCCGAATAATCCTTGGTGCCGGGGCCGGAGGCTATCCTGCGCGCGGCTTCCTTCTGCACCGTGAATACCATTCTCTCGGGCACGCCGCCGTTCTCGAGGAGGCTGGCGATGATGGCGAGGGCTACGTTGTAGGGGAGGTTGCCGAAGACGATGTCGGGCCTGGCCTCGGCCTTCCAGGTCTTGAGGAAATCGCCCTCGACGAGGCTGAAGCGCGGATTGTCGCCGAAGAGACCGCGCAGGATCCTGGCGAAGCCGTGGTCGATCTCGAAGGCGGTGACGCGGTGGCCGCGCTCGAGGAGGAGGGCCGTCATGGCGCCGATGCCTGGGCCTATCTCCCAGACATGGACGGGATCCTTGGTTCCGAGGGCGGCGTAGAGCTTCTCCCTCGCGTTGGGATCCACGAGGAAATTCTGACCGAAGCGCTTGGACATGGCCAGCCCTTCGGCCTCGAGGAAGGTCTTTATGGATGCCGGTGAATCATAGGCGACTGTCATGACGTTCCTGGGACGGGCGATTTGCGGCACGCCGCCTGCGCAGGATCGCGTCGAGCGGAGCTTCGCCGTAGGGACAAGCATACACGAAGAGGGAAAGCGCGACAATCGCCGCGGAGGCGAGCGCCTTCACGGCATCCCCTCCCGGTCGGACGAGGGGAAGGAGGGAGCCGAGCCTCATGACGGCGAGGAGGGCGCCGTGGAGAAAGCCGTGCCACCAAGCGAACGCCGAATCCAGGAAGGGCAGGAAGGTTCCCGCGAGACAGGAGCCGAGCAGGGACCACATGAAGAGGAGGACGAGGGGTCCGGAGAGGGGGGCGGCGATTATGCCGCCCAGGGCGAAGGAGCCGAAGGCGCCGAGCGAGACGGGCGCGGTGGCGCAGAGGGCCGAAAAGGACGCGGCGAGGGCCTTGGCGAGGAAGGGAGGCAAGCGCCAGAGAAGGCACTCCCATCGGGACGAGAAGATGAGGAGGCCGGCCATCGCGGCATAGGAGAGCGTAAAGGAGAGGCCGCGGGCATCGGCCGGCTTCCAGCCGAGCGCGAGGCAGAAGACCAGGGCCAGCACGGTGATGCCCTGCTGAGGCCTGTCGAGCTTGCGCAGGAGGAGGCCGGCCAGGCTCATCAGGGCGGCGCGCAGGAGGGAAGGTCCCGCTCCCGCGAGCCAGGTGAAGACGAGGGCGATTGCGAGGGAGGCGATGTCGGCCATGCGGCCGCGCTTGAGCAGCTTCGCGAAGAGAAGGGTCATGAGCGAGCAGAGGATGGAGAGGTGCTGGCCGGAGAGAGCGAGGATGTGGGCGCAGCCGGCTTCCCGGAAAAGCCGGGATTCCTCGCCGTCGATATCGTCCTTCACTCCCAGGAGGAGGGCCTGGGCGAGAGGGAAGGCCTTCCCGGACACGGCGGCTATCCTTTCCGAGACGGCCTTCTTGACCCTGTGCCTGAAGCGGGGAATCCGGGAGACGAAGGATCCCGGCCTGAGCTTCCCCGCCGAGGCCCACCAGAGGGCTTGCGTGGAATCGATGGAGGCCGGTCCTTCGACCTCGAGCCTCAGGCCCGCGGGAAATTCCCCGGCGCTGTCGGTGACGAGGAGGACGAGGGGGCGGCCGCGCGGCCAGGAGAGCGTCGCGCGCCAGCCCGGCGAAGAGATTTCGGCCTCCTCCAGCCGGATCGTCATGATCGTGTTGTTCGAGGCGGTGCGGCGGCTGTCGACGACCACGACGCCAGCGACGCTATGGACGGGGAAGGCGGCGAGTTCGCCGGGCTGGGCGCGCGCGGTTTCGGCCAGGGCCGCGGCCGCCCCCCAGGCCAGGCCCAGGGATAAGGCGAATCCTATCCCCCCGAGGCGCCGCGACGCGCTTCCGGAAGAAAGCCGGTACGTGACGGACAATCCGGCCAGGGCGAGGGCCAGAAGGAGGGCGGCCCGGATCCGCGGCGCGAATCCGTAGAACGCGACGGCGGCGCCCAGGGCGGTCCAGACGACGGGCGCCCTTCTCGCCAAGGCTCGCGAAAAGAGAAACCACAACCCCCGCGCATAGCCGCGGGAGAACTCGACGACACCCGGGGATTTGGCGGCGCCTGCGCTTCTGAGCCTTTCCATCGACCATGTACCGCCCGCCCCGGCCCTCCCCGATTCAAATGACAGGGTCCCCGATATGGTGTAGAATCACGGCAGAACCATGGAACAGCGCCCCGCCGACAGGATCACTCCCCTCCTCATCCTCCTTTCCGTGTATGGACTGACGTGGATCGACCTCTTCCTGCCCCAGCCGGCTGCCGGACTCTTCACGGCGCCCTGGTTTGCGGCATCGGCGGCGAAAAACCTCGCCCGGATCGGGTTCCTGGCATTCGCGATGAGGCTGTGGCAGGGCATCGGCGCCTTCGGTACGGGGATCCCGGGCCGGCGCTCCAGGGATTTTTTCCCCAAAGCCAGGGATATGGCCGACGGAATCCTCATCGCCGCCGCCGCCGGGCTCTTCGCCCTCGGATTCGCCCTCCTCGCCCTCCTGGCCGGAGCGGGCAATCCCCTGCTCTACCCCTTTTCAGGCCTCCAGATCACAGCCACGACCTTTCCGCTCATGATAGCTTCCAGCCTGGCCATAGGTTATTCGGAAGAACTATTCTTCCGCTTCTTCGCCCCGAAGGCCCTGGAAAGGGCGGGAGCATCGCCCCAGGCCGCCATTCTCGGCGCGGCCCTGCTGTTCGGCGCATCCCACGGTTCCCAGGGCGTTTTCGGCATGATCGGCGCGGCCATCCTCGCCCTCCTTTTTTCCTTTTTCAGGACACGGGGCAAGGGGCTCCACGCCCTCGCCCTCGGCCACGCCCTCTACGATTTCGTCATTCTCCTCGCGGTCGCGCAAGTTCATTGACAGTCCGCCCCGCCGGACCTACCATCGTGACACGATGAAAGTAAAAAGCCTGGCGCGATCGGCACTTCTGTTCCTCTGCGTGACGGCGCTCGCCGGCTGCGGCCCCTTCAACGACACATCGCCGCCCGCCATCGAGAGCGTGATGCCTCCGGTCGGCTCCTCCGGAATCCTCGTCGATCAGACCCTCACCATCACCTTCGATGAGGATATCGATGCGGAATCCCTCCACGCGCGCCTGTGGAAAGGAGCAGCGGAAATCCAGCTCGGCGCGGCTTCGGGGACACGATCGGTGCTGATCAAGCCGCTTCGCCCCCTCGATTACGGCACAGCCTATAAATTCATCGTCGATGGAGGGTACAGCGATCTGTCAGGAAACGCCTCGGCCGAAGGCTATGAACTGAGTTTTACGACAAGCGCGAAAAACACTGGCTTCATCAAAGGTTCGGTGATTGTCGACTCATTCATAAAAAGGGTGTGGGACAATATTGGATTTTCTCCGCAGCAGACGTTGCGCGACAACGGGATGGCTTTTGCCAGGGTTGGAGTGACCACGTTGTCCGTTCAAGAGTTGAGCGATACTTCTCCCGGCTCTTGGTCCGAGTCCGCCACACCCTGGCAAGACAAATTCTGGTCCTCGCGGGAGATGGCCGGCCAGATTCTCGAGGAAGCACAGGCCGCCGGCTGCGGCCTGGACGTTTTTCTGTTCCTGAGCGACAAGGCGGCCTTTGCCGGTCAGCAGGAACTTCCCGCGGCCTGGAGCGGCAAAACGAAATTCCAAATCGAGGCGGCGGTAAGGCAGAGCGCCAACGAAACCGCCAGCTACTTTTCTTCCACGCTGGGATTGCCCATCGATGTCTATGAAATCGGCAACGAGATAGAGTTCGGCATCCTGGGATACACCGCGGGAAGCAGCGCCATACCGATCCCTTCCGGCACCGATATCCTTCGCGATATCGGATGGATGGAATCCAATGTCTGGGACATCGAGGCCGACTTGCTGAAAGCGGCGATCCTGGGGATCAGGGACTCAGGCTCCTCGGCGAAGATCGGCCTCCATATCGCGGGGCTGGGATATAGCCCCGACAACGATTTCGCCTACAGGTTCTTCAAGTACATGAAGGACGAAGGCGTCGATTACGACATCGCCGAGCTGAGCTTTCCCTATATGTTCGGCGGCAGCGCCGTTCCCCAGCCGTATTTCCGCGAGGCCGAATTCGCCCAGATCCTCGACAGGCTGAAAGGGCTCGGCAAGGAAGTCTATATCGCGGAATTCGCATATCCGGCCCATCCGGACGGGATTGCGCACAGCCCTTCGGACCTGTACCCGCTGACTGAACAAGGACAGGGCGATTTTATCGAGGATTTCATGAAGGTTGTGCAATCCCACGCCGACGGCGCTTTCTATTTCTATCCCGATTATTACCCCGATCAAGCCGTCTATGGCGGCGGCACGATCGGGCTTCAGAGTTCCGGGCTGTTCGATGACGCATACGAGGCGAACGCGGGGCTCGCTAAATTCCATTGATCGTAGCGAAGGAGAATGGGCACGCCGAGCTCGGCCCGGGGCTATATGCCGTGCCGGGCTGCCGAGGATTCAACGATAAAAGTCGAGCGCGAGCATTTTCCTGCCGATATTCGTAGGGATGAAACCTTCGGAAAAAACCAGGAGCGATCTCCTCCGTTCCCTCGCGGAAGCCGGCGGGCTGCCTGAAAGGGCTCGCCCGGCCCACTTCAGGGACAGCATCGAACGACACCTCGGCTTCCTGCCCGCCTCGACGAGGGATTCCCTCATCCAGGGCTTCCAGGACAGGCAGCGGACGGACCCCGCCAGGGCGGCGGTCTGGCTCGAGGCGATGACCGGCATATTCCTGAAGGATTATGACGGCACGCCCCTCTCGATGGCGGAATGGCAGGAGCTTCGGGATATCCTGGCCGCCGATGCCGGCGAGCTGGATATGGACATTCTCTCGTACGCGATGACGCTCGTGATGGAGAACAAGGCGCTTTGAGCATGGGCGAATGGTTCGAGGACGAGAATTTCTGGATCACCTACGCCCCCCTCATGTTCGACGAGCAGCGCTGGGCAGAGGTGCCCGGGATCGTCGACAAGCTCGTGGGGCTCTCTTCCATCGGCAAGGACGGACGCGTGCTCGATCTCTGCTGCGGCGTGGGACGCCATTCGGTGGAATTCGCCGCGCGAGGATTCAAGGTGACGGGCATCGACCTGACCAGTTCATATCTCGACGCGGCGAGGGAGACGGCCGAAGCGGCAGGGGTTTCCCCCGAATTCCTCAGGGAAGACGCGAGGCGCTTCCTCCGCCCCGGGTCCTTCGATCTCTGCCTGAATCTCTACACGAGCTTCGGTTATTTCGCGAGGAGAGAGGATGACCTTCTGATGCTGTCCAACTGCGCCAGGAACCTTGTTCCCGGAGGATGCCTCGTCATCGAGACTATCGGCAAGGAAATCGCGGCTCGGGATTTTACCGAGAAGGAAGAGTTCGAGCGCGGAGGCTGGGCGGTGACCACCGAATACAGCGTGGTGGGCGACTGGGAAGGACAGCTGAACCGCTGGATACTGCGCAAAGGCGCGACCTGCGTGGATCGTTCCTTCGTCCTTCGCCTGTACTCGGGCTATGAGATGAAGATCGCCCTCACGGCAGCGGGTTTCGGATCGGTGGACATCCTGGGCGGCCTGGACGGAAGGCCCTATGACGACAAGGCCGAAAGCCTCGTCGCCCTGGCTCGGACCTGAAGCCATGGCCATATTCCACGGTACGACGGCGACCGCCTCCCGGCGGCTTTTTTTTATGGCCTGCCTGTCCCTGTTCCTGGGATCGGGGATGGCTATCCTTCCCCTGGGCGCGCAGGACATCCTCCCCCCGGACAGCATTGTCTTCCAGGAAGCGGCGGCGGCAGTCCCTGCGGCGGCGGTTCCGGCGACAACGGCAGCGACGCCGGCAACGGAGGCAGTTCCTGCGGCGGCGGAGAGCGCCATTCCTCCCGACGAGGCGATCGCCATCGAGCCCATCCCGGCGGCACCGGCATTCCCCGACCTGCCCCTGGCCCAGGATGGCTTGGGCGCCGAAGCCTGGTATTTCGAAGCGAAGAAGCTCGAGAAGGCCGGAAAGACCGATCCTGAATCCAGGCAATCCGTGGAATTCATGTATTCGCTCGCCTTCCATTTCGGCGAGAAGGCGGCCGCGAAAGAGGCAGGCAGGGCCCTGCTCCAGCGTTCCGCGAGCCTCACCGACCCTGCCGCCACGAAAACCCTCGCCTCGCTCTGGCTCGAATACTTCGGTCCGGACTGGGAGGTGTACAGGACCCTCATAGCCACCTGCCTCGGCGCCGGGGACTATCCCTGCGCGATAAGGACGATTGCCGCCCTTCGGTCCGCCCTGCCCTCGACCGCCAAGACCAGGGCCAACGAGCTGGCCTGGTATGAATACTCCGCCCTGGCCGCCCTCGGGGACTATTCCTGGCTGAAGCCGGCCCTGACATATCTCAAGGCCTATTCCCTCGATACCTGGAGCGCGAGGATACTGCGCCTCGCGGCGGCGGCGCCCGGCATCGACGCGGAAACCGGGGAACTCGGCCTCATGAGGGCGGAATTCCTGGAAAAGAACTACAGCCAGGCTGTCGCCCGCGCCTCTGGGGCGAGCAGGCTCCTCCATGGACCGGATACCGCCCGCTTCCTCATCTCGGAAGCGGGGAAGTCCTTCCTCAACGCGGGGATGAAGGAAGAGGGCATCGCCTTCTTCCTGGACTACTTCCCCGGACTCTCCGACCCCGAAGCCATAGCGGCCGGGGCTTCCGAGGAAAGGCTCTGGGTCGCTGCCTACTATCTCGCCAGGCTCTGGCTTTCCGCCGATCGCGGAAGGGAAGCGGCCATACTCTTCCTCGACCTCACGGACAAGCCTCCCTCGGACGGCGACGCGGACGGGGCCTTGTGGTACTGGCTGGACATCACGATGAAACGCATCGCGGCCGAGGATATCGCCACTTTCGACGCTCCGGCGGCGGCTGACGATGCCGCGGTTCAGGAGGGGGAAACCCCGTCGGGAGCCAGGCGCTCCCTCGAATTCGGCGCCCTCGTGGAAGCCTCGGCGCGCTGGAAGAATCCGGCCTATTTCGACGACATCGTGGATTCCTACAATCGGGCCCTGCTCAGGGAAAAATCCTGGGACGACACGCTTTCCCTTCTCATCCTCATCGGGGAAAGGGTTTCGCCGGGAATGCGGACAAGGCTCCAGTACCTGGGCGGCAGGCTTATAGAGGAAAAACTAGCCCTCCGCCTCACCGCCGAGACGCCGGAGAGCGACCTGGCCGGCTCCTGGTTCCGCGGGATTCTCGACAACCCCGACGCCGAGGAATACTACAGGACCATGTCGGCCTGGCGGCTCGGCCTCGACCCGCCCTACCTGCGGACGATGCCGGAACTGCCGCGGGGAGAGCCGGAGGAAGCTCAGGCGGTCGCCGGACCGGCTGCGCCGGAGGCGGCCTACACCGCCGCGATGGAGACGGCGGCCGGGAAAGCCGGACAGACTGCCAACGGCAACGGAATCCAGGCGGCGCTGTCGCTCATACGGAATTATCTCAGCTACGACCTCGACGAGATGGCTTCCTCCCTCGCGATCAGCTATCTCGGAAGCCTGGACAAGTCGGTGATAGCGGGCCTGGCTTTCAGGCTTTCGGCGGAAGGTCAGCATTACGCGGCCCTGCGGCTCGCCCGCGATGCGGTCAACCGGGGCGCGGGAACCCTGTATCCCGAGCTCTACGGCCTCGTGTATCCGAAGGCGTGGAACGAAATCATCGCCATGGGCGCCGCGATACCGGGCATCCCCGAGGCTCTCGCCTACGGCATCATCCGTTCGGAGAGCGTCTTCGACCCCAAGGCCGTATCCTACGCGGGAGCCGTCGGCCTGTCCCAGCTCATGCCGGCCACCGCGGCCGAAACTGCCAGAGGGCTCAAGATGTCGACCTATTCCCTCACCGACCCCGCGGACAATGTCAGGATCGGCCTCACCTATTATTCGTACATGCTGGCCCGCTTCGGCGGCAAGCCGATGCGCGCCATGTTCGCCTACAACGCCGGTCCCAGCCGCATGATGGGCTGGTCGAAAGAATCGGGGGAACTTCCGGACGACATTCTCCTGGAGACTCTCCACCTCGCCCAGCCGAGGCAGTACGCGAAAAACATCGTTCAGGCGAGTCTGGCCTACGGCAAGATCCACTACGGCATAGCGCCGCGGTCCCTGCTCGACTACCTGGTCAACGCGGCGCCGCTCGGGACGGGCCTCGATACGGCCGGAACGCGGGTCGAGGCTCCCCCGGCCGCCGTACCCGGGATTCCGGCCGAAACGGCACCTCCCGAGATCACGGAGCCCCGGGCGGAGGAGCCCGGGACGGAAGCGGAGAGGCACGGACCCACGATGTGATCAGGCGAGCCCGGTCTCTTCCAGGACTCCCGCCTTAAGAAGGCCATAGATGAAGAGCGCGACGCTCAGGCTGAGGACCAGGGGAGTGGTGTCGGTATTGTAGGGTGTCAGACCGTAGTTGTACGCGAGGCTGCTGGCCCAGGGCAGGAGAGAGCCGAACAGGTAAATTGCCGCCTGTCTTCTCGGCACGGGTCTTCCGCGGAAAAGCCCGATCGCGAAGAGCGCGATGCTCGCCCCGAGGTAGAGGCACTGTACCGCCGTCGCGAGATATATGACCCAGCCCCTGTCATACTCGAACCGCGAGAGCATCTCGCCCGCCGCCAGGCGGGCATTGGGATGCATGATATTGAGCCCGCCGAGGGTCTGCGAAGCGGCAAGGGCTGCCAGAGGCAATATGAACAGCGCGAGGCCCGTCTTCAGGGTGACGAGCTTTTTCTTCCCGGAGACGAATAGCGCGAACATGAGCCAAAGCGGCGGCAGGGGCTGAATGCCCCAATGCTGGAAGCGAACCCAGAACATCGTCTCGGAGAGGCCGGTCGAGTGGATTTCCATGGCATAGCCGAAGTCGTAAATCACCACGCAAATCCCGCAGAGCGCGAGGTATACCGCGGCCGCGCCGGATTCGGGGCGTTTCTGGAGCGCGAGCGCGCAGATGAAGATTATGCCCACGCAGGAGCAGATGAGCAGGGTCGTGACGGCTATATTCGTATTTTCCATTAGTGCGCCCATTGTTTGCCCTATGGCAATCTTTGTCAATTCGGCTGACCCGATCGAGGCGCGATTCCGCCATGGGCCTGAAGGTTCCGCGTCGGTCCCGAAGCATCGGGCGGGAGATCGGACTTTATTTTGCCGAAGCCCGCCAGAGCCTGTCGTTGATGGCCCGGCCGAGACCTTCCTCCGGAACGCGCTCCGCGTGGATGGTCCCAAAACCTGCCAGGTCGAGTTCGTGGAGAAGGGCGAAGAGGCGGGAGGCGGCTTCCCTCATGTCGCCATGTTCGGGGGGCGCGCAGACGCGGCCGAAGAGCCCGGACTCGGAGAGGCTGAAGGCCCGGGCGGCGTCGAAGACGATGGCGGCCGCGCCGGCGCCACTGCGCGGGGTAGTTTCCCGGATCGCCCCGGGCAGGCTCATTGGCTCATGCAGATAGAGCCTGGCTGCGGGAGCGTAATGGCTCGGGAGCTGGCCCGGGCTGGAAAGCGGACCGCCCTTCCCCTTCCTGGTGAGCACCTCGCCCACGATTTCGCGGATGCGCTCGAGGGGCATGCCGCCCGGCCTCAGTAGGACGGGCAGGGCAGCGGTCATGTCTATGACGGTCGATTCGACCCCGACGGTGCAGGGACCCCCGTCGACGATGAAGTCGACTCGGTCGCCGAGGGTCCTCGCGACATGGCCGGCCGTCGTGGGCGAGATATAGCCGAAGGGGTTGGCGCTGGGAGCGGCCACGACCGTGCCCGAGTATCGGATGATCTTCATGGCGACGGGATGGACGGGAAACCGCACCGCCACCGTGGCGAGGCCGGAAGTGACTATGTCGGGCACCTCGGGCCGCTTCGGCAGTATCATGGTGAGCGGGCCCGGCCACAGCGCCTCGGCGAGAAGCCTGGCCTTGGGAGGAAAGGACGAGGCGACGCGCTCTATGTCGGCGATGCCGGCGATATGGACTATGAGGGGATCGAAGGAGGGCCTGGCCTTGGCTTCGAAGACACGCGCCACGGCATCGGGATTGAAGGCGTCGGCGCCGAGGCCGTACACGGTCTCCGTGGGGATGACGACTAGCTTGCCCTCGGCTATCGCGGCTCCCGCCTTCCTGAGGTTTCCATCGCTCGAATCCAGCATTTCCATCGGGGCTGATGGTAACGACAAAGCCGCGAAATGACAATATACGTGCGGTGCCCCGCGCTTTCCCCCCGTGGCCGCGTGGTCCCGAAACTCCGATTCTTCCGTCCGGCGCCTGATGCGAGGCCTGGTCGCGGATAAATTTTTACTTTTTTACTTCCAATTTGAAGCAGACGGATTATACTTCAATGTCAGGTGAAGCACATCAATTTTGTCGAATCCAAAACAGGAGGCTTAATGTGAGGAAATCCATTTTCGTGCTGGTCGTGGCGCTCCTCTGCGCGACGATGCTGACGTCCTGCGATCTGATCCTGAATCTCTTCATCCAGACGGGCATCGTGACTGGCATCGTCCAGGACGCGAGCGGCAATGTCGTCGCCGGAGTCCGTGTCACGGCCGACGGAACGAACGAGTCCGCCACGACGGACAGCTTAGGCTCTTTCACCATCGAATTGCCCGAAGGAAGCCAGACGCTGCATTTCACCAAGACTGGCTACACCTTCTACGACATCACCATCCTGGTGTCCGTCGACGTGACCGTGGAACTGGACGAGGACGTCATCGGCTATACGCCGCTTGCAAGCGGCGAAATCCGCATCGTCCTGTCCTGGGGAGAGACTCCTAGCGATCTGGATTCCCACCTCTTCGTTCCAGGCGTCAACGAAGAAATCTATTTCAGCGATAAGGTCGCCTCCGACAATTCGGCCAACCTGGACTGGGATGACAGGGTCAGCTATGGCCCCGAGACTATCACGATCACAACCCAGAATAGCGGTACTTATTACTACTCGGTATACAATTATTCTGGAACAAGCAATTTGGGTACTTCAGGTGCCGTAGTGAGGGTCTACGACGACTCGGGCCTCTGGCGGACCTACGAGGTCTCGGACGCGAGCGGGGATGACAACGACCGCTGGTGGCGCGTATTCTCGCTGAACGGCAGCACGATCACCTCGCTGAACGCCATGAGTGATTCCAACTGGTAATCCAATCCTCCGATTCAAGGGAGCCGCGATCTGTCGCGGCTCTCTTTTTTTCAGGCTTCCCTTATGATCCACTCGGATCGGGCAGCGGCCTTGAGGAGATATGCCGACAAGGCCGAGCAGGCCGATTTGAGATCCATTCCCTCGCTTCCCCAGGGAGCGTAGATGACGGCCACGACGGCATCGGCTCCAGGAAAGATCTTGGTGGCCATGGAGTCCCTTACGGGATTGGCCGTGGGAATGTAGCCTTCCCCTGTCTTCCTGCAGACGCAGAGAAGGTCGGTCAGGTCGATGGTCTGGCCGCCCGGGTTGAATATGTAGGATTCGAGGGCCCGTCCCCTTCTCAGGAGAAGATCGGGACCGGACTTGCCCAGGTCGATGAGGCTGATGGGGTAGCCAGAGAGGAGGCTGACGATATTGGCCGAGTCGACGAAATAGTTCACCGAGGGGAAATCGTCCTCCAGGGCGGCCTGAAGCAGGTATTCGCTCGAAGGCTTGCCGCGGCCGGCGGGCTTGTAGGAGCCGTGGCGCAACATGGCGCGCACCGCGGATTTCCGGGACGGCCGGATAAGGGCCTCCCCCTTTTCCTTCGCTTCCCCGATGGCGGAGGCGACATGCCCGCCGGCCGGCGCGGCGATGTCGCGGGACATCGCGGCCCAGTCAAGGCCAGCCGCTTCCACGAGCCCGATGGATAGTCCCTCGAGGCTGAGGTCGTCGTCGAATGACACTGTGGTTTCCAAACCTTCCCTCCCGTTTTCGATTTACAAAACGCAGGCTTCCATACTACTCTATCGGCCAGGAGGAACTCCACCGTGCCAAAATTCCTCAAACAGCCGATGATGCGCAAGGTCCTCTACGCCCTCGCGCCCATATATCTCTACTCGATCTGGATGTACGGCCTGCGGGTCCTTTTTTCCGCGGCCATCGTCTTCATCCTGGGCATCGGCACAGAATGGGTCTTCGAGCGCGGGAAATCGGGCAAAGTGAGCGAGGCCGTCCTTGTAACCTGCGCCCTCTACGCCCTGGCTTTCCCCCCGCGGACGCCCGTCTGGATCCTCGGCCTCGGCATAGTCTTCGCCGTCTCGCTGGCGAAGGGAGCCTATGGCGGCTTCGGCAGGAACATATTCAATCCCGCGATCGCCGGACGCGCCTTCGTCTACATATCCTTCGCCGTCGTCCTTTCGGCATCCTACACGTCCTTCGGCAATTTCGGCATCGGGACGGCCGATGTCGTGGCATCGGCCACTCCCCTCGGGGCCATGCGCGCGGGACAGGGCACCGACATCCTCGACCTCCTCCTCGGCCTGCGTCCCGGCGCCATGGGCGAAGGCATGGTTCTCCTCGTGGCCGCGGCGGCGATCTACCTCATCGCCACCAAGACGGCCAGCTGGCGCATCATCCTCTCCTCGATCGCCGCCGCGGCCGCCCTCAACGCCGCCCTATGGTACGGAGGCGTGCCGAAAGCCCTTCCCATGGAAAGCCTCCTCGCCGGCTCCTTCCTCTTCGTCACCGTATTCATGGCCACAGACCCCGTCTCGGCGCCCAAACGGCAGCCTTCCCACTACATCTACGGAGCCCTCGTCGGCTTCACGGTCGTCGTCCTCCGCACCTTTTCCGCCTTCCCCGAAGGCACGAGCTTCGCCCTCCTCCTGGCCAACACCTTCGCCGCCCTCATCGACATAGGCGTCGATTCGGCGAAAAAACCTGCCGCCCCGCAGAAGGGAGGCGCGAAATGAAACTCAAAAAAGAATCGATAGGCTACGTCGTCGTCTTCACCTTCGTCGTCTGCATGGCCTTCGTCGTCCTTCTCGCGCTCGCCAACCAGGTGACCCTGGCGCGGGTGAAGGCCAACCAGCAGTACGCGTCCCACTACGCCGTCCTCAAGGCATTCGGGCTCGCCGATCCCGAAACATCGCGGGATGAGGTGGAATCCTCGTATTCGAGCAAGGTGAAGGAACTGCCCGAACCCTCGCCCGGACTGTCCGCCTACCTTTCGACGATAGGGGAAAGCTCCTACATCGCCGTGAAGATCACCAATCCCGGCCTCTGGGGACCCATCACCGCCATCCTGGCCGCTGACCCCAAGGCCGAGCGCATACTCGGACTGGAAATCCTCGACCAGCAGGAAACCCCCGGCCTGGGCGGCCGCATCGGGGAAGCCTGGTTCACCGACCAGTTCAAGGATGAAAAAGTGGGAGCCGACGGCACGGTGAGCGTCAGCCAGGGCTCGGGCAAGGGCGATCCCGACAAGGAAAACTCGAGAGCCGACGCGGTGACGGGAGCGAGCCGGACATCTGAATTCGTCCAGACCCTCGTCGCGAAAGCCCTCTCGGCCGTGAAGGAAATCGGAGGCAGCCTATGAGCCCGACCAGGAAAGTCCTGAAGGACGGACTCTGGACGAACAACCCCATCTTCGTCCAGGTGCTCGGCATCTGTTCCACCCTCGCGGTGACCAACAATCTCCGCAACACGCTGATCATGGTGCTCGGCGTCACCTTCGCCACGGCCATGGGCAGCCTCACCCTCGCCTTCATGAAAGACTGGATGCCCCGGAAAGTGAGGATGATCGTCACCGTCCTCATCCATTCCTTCTATGTCATCATCGTCGACATCCTGCTCAAGGCCTACCAGCCCGCCATATCCAAGCAGCTGGGTCCTTACGTGGGACTCATCATCACCAACTGCATCCTCATGGGCAGGGCCGAAGCCTTCGCGAACGCCAACAAGCCCGGCCTCTCCTTCATCGACGGCCTGGCCAACGGCCTGGGCTACGGCTGGGTTCTCGTCTGCATCGCCTTCATCAGGGAATTCCTGGGATTCGGCAGCCTCCTCGGCATAAAGCTCGTCGGCGAGGGCTTCACTCCCTGGACCATCATGGTGATGGCGCCGAGCGCCTTCTTCCTGGTCGCCATCTTCCTCTGGGGAGCGAACACCTGGAAAGCCAAGGCAAGCCAAGGGGGGCAGAAGAAATGAACGCACCCGACGTAGGCATCCTCTCCCTCTTCCTGGCGAGCATCCTCACCAGCAACATGCTCCTCTCGAATTTCCTGGGAACCTGTTCCTTCATATCGATCTCCAAGGACTTCAAGAGCTCCATGGGCCTGGGCGTGGCCGTCACCATGGTCATAGGCATCTGCTCGGCCATCTGCTGGGCCGTCCTCTACTTCATCATAAAGCCCCTGGGGATCGAGTACCTCTCCTTCATCATTTTCATCATCGTGATAGCCGGGGTCGTCCAGATGCTCGAAATGATCATCGACCGTTTCTCGCCCTCCCTCTACCTGGCCCTGGGCATCTTCCTCCCCCTCATCACGGTGAACTGCGCCGTGCTCGGCGTCATCCTCTTCATGCAGATCCGGAATTACAATTTCATTCAGGCCGTCGTGTTCGGTTTCGGCGGCGGCGCCGGCTGGTGGCTCGCCATAATGCTCCTGGCATCCATACGCACGAAGCTCGACAAGAACAACGCCATTCCCGCGGGGCTGAAGGGGACGGGCATCACCCTCATCACCATAGGCTTCATGGCCATGGCGTTCATAGGCTTTTCCGGCATGATCGCCGTACAGTGAGGAGACAGACATGAGCCCCATTCTCGTCGGACCCCTCGCGGTCGCCGGCATTTCCACCGTCCTCGCCTTCATCATCGCCCTGCTGGACAAATTCCTCAACAATTACGGCCAGCTGAACGTATCCATCAACGGAGGCAAGAAGAGCCTCTCGGTGAAGGGCGGCTCCCCCCTCCTCGGGACCCTCGCCGCCGAGGGCATATTCGTCCCGTCGGCATGCGGCGGCCGCGGCTCCTGCGGGGCCTGCAAGTGCAAGGTCCTCACGGACGTCGGCCCCCACCTGCCCACTGAGATGCCCTACCTGACGCCCGGGGAAATCGCGGGCAACGTGCGGCTCGCCTGCCAGATCAAGGTGCGCAAGGACCTCCAGATAGAGCTGCCGGAGGAGCTTTTTTCCATCAGGAAGTTCGGCACGAAGGTGGAGCGCATCAGGGACCTCACCTACGATATCAAGGAAGTGCTCTTGACCCTCGACGGAGAGACCATAGACTTCGAGGCGGGACAATACGTGCAGCTCGTGGTTCCGGCCTATGGCGATATCGCGGAAAGCACGCAGCGCGCCTACTCCATGTCCTCCCGTCCGGGAGACCGCGGCCATGTGGAGCTTCTTGTCCGCCTCGTGCCGGGCGGCATCGCGACCACCTGGGTGCACAAGTTCCTCAAGGAAGGACAATCCGTGGAGGTCGTGGGACCTTTTGGGGAATTCCGGGTCCATGACACTCCGGCCACGATGATCTGCGTGGCGGGCGGCTCGGGCATGGCCCCCTTCAAGAGCATGCTCAACCACATGAAGGAAACGGGAGCCTACCCGGAAAAGGACATATGGTATTTCTTCGG
>CAZRYP010000008.1:0-6472 GCA_964604295.1 uncultured Treponemataceae bacterium | reverse complement strand
ACGAAGGACATGTTCTACCTGGACGAACTCTCCGCCCTCGCGGCTTCCTGGCCGCGTTTCCATTTCGTCCCCGCCCTGTCCGAACCGAAACCCGAGGAAAACTGGTCGGGGGATGTCGGCCTCATCACCGACGTGCTGGACCGCTACATACAGGGAAAGATCGACAAGGCCAAGGGGCTCGAGGGCTATCTCTGCGGGTCGCCGGGAATGATCAACGCCTGCATCAACGTGATGAAGAAAAACGGCATGACCGAAGACAAGATCTACTTCGACAAGTTCGCGTGACGGAGGCCTATATGAAACTGAGACCTGTCGACAAGGAAGCGTTTGGAAGAATGCTGCCCGGCGTCATCACCGCGCAGGGTTTTCTGGGAGACGACTCGAGGCCGCCCGAAGAAATAATCGCCGAGGACGAGCAGGAATTCGCGAGGCTGGGGCTGGATTTCGAGACGGTCGCCGCGGCGCTCGAGGGGCTGAGGACCGAGGGCGAGCGCGGCCTCGGCGAACCCATCACCGCGGGAAACTTCATCATCCAGACGGGGGACGCGCGCGGCATGCTGCCCTGCCCCTGGGGCGACGGACTCCGGCACAAGAACGCCGTGAGCGTCAGGCAGGCCGACCAGCCTGTGGAATCCTGCGTCGAGGGCGAGGACATGCTCGTATTCTCCGACCTTTCCATCCATCTCCTGCGCGACCATCATTTCTGCCAGGGCAGGGGTTCACCCTTCAGGCTCGAGCCCGGACTCATCGCGAAGATGGTGGGCCGATGAAAGGCCGGAATCCAGCTTCCACGGGCTTCAGACGGCTTGTCTCCCTCTCCCTCCTCCTCCTTCTGGCCGGGACCAGCGCCTTCGGCGATTTTCTCTGGTTCAAGTCCAGGAATCACGTCAACGATATTGGGAAGATCGTGGGGACGCGGCTCACCGACGAGGAAAAAGACATCGCGGAGATCGTCATGTCCTTCTACGCGGTGAAGTACGGCTACGCCAAGGACGGGGTTCCCCTCAAGGACGCCGCGAAGAAGATGAGCGACGAGGAGTACAGGAACTCGGTGGCCCAGGCGGCGAAGATCTGCAGGAACGACGCGGCCAAGGGATTTTTCAGGATGGGAAAGGCGGGAGAGAAGCTCCTGAAGGCCATAATCCAGACGATAGAGGACGCCGCCAAGGCCGCGGGCGAGTACGTCGAGAAAAAGTCGGAACAATACGACAAGAAAAAGTGATACGGGCCCGGCGGAATGAGGCGGCACAAGGCCTCGCGAGGTCGCGGCCTTTATCCTTGCTCCCGGTTCAGACCAGCTCCGAGCGCAGGGGCACGGAGTCGGACGCGCCCATCCTCGTGACGCAGATCGAGGCCGCCCGCGCTCCCAGGTCGAGGGCGCGTCCCGTGTCCATGCCCTCCATGAGTCCCGCGAGGAAATAGCCGGTAAAGGTGTCGCCCGCGGCCGTCGTGTCCACGGCCTTCACCCTGTACGCCTTCTGTCTGATCACCCCGCCCCCTTCGACGCAGAGCGATCCTTCGGAGCCCAGGGTGACGATGATCTTCGCCCCCGGGAATCGCTTCCCCAGGGCCGAGGCCGCCAGCTCCGGCCCCTTCACCCCAGCCAGGTCCTCGGCCTCGATCTCGTTCAGGATGAAGATGTCTATCATTTCCAGGGGATCGGAAGCGATGTTCCCGTCGAAGGGGGCGGGATTCATCACGATCGTCATCCCGAGGGACTTCGCGGCCGCGATTATGGAGCCGATCGAGGCTATCTCGTTCTGGAGGAGGAGGATGTCGCCCCTCCCGTATCCCGCCAGGGCTCTCCCGATGAAGGTTTCGTCCATGTCGCGATTGGCCCCGCCGAAGAGGAGGATGCAGTTCCTGCCGCCCTCGTCGACCTGGATGATGGCATGGCCCGTGGGCTGGGAGGATGACCCGATCCTCGTCGTATCGACTCCCGCCTCCTTCAGTTTTTCCACGAGAAAGAGGCCTTCCGGCCCGACCTTCCCGGCGTGGGCGACATCGGCTCCGGCCCTGGCGAGGGCGAGGCTCTGGTTGAGCCCCTTTCCCCCCGCGAAGACCGAAAGGGAGAGTGCGGGCTTGGTCTCGCCGGGCTTGAGGAAGTTATCCACTCTGTACACATAGTCTATATTCAGGGAGCCGAAATCGAGGACGCGCACATTTCCCTCCGGAACGTTGCCATGGTTGAGCCAGGAGACTTCCATGATACCACGACAAGCGTTCGGCCGCACAGGCCGATGATCCTTTCGCGCCGACGATTCCGGCCGGTCGTCACTTCGCGAATTTTTCCTTCAAGTCCGGCATGGTGTACCCGTACTGGTCCTTCATGTCGCGCAGCGGCTTGTCCACGGCGATGTCCGCGGAAAGCCCCAGTTTCGCGATCACCTCGGCATCGGCCGCGCTTAAAGCCGCCGCGACATCCCTGATGGTCATCGTGCCCTCGAGGACGAAATCCGCGGGAACAACAAGTGTGGAGGAAGTAGCCGCGCCCGGTGACAGGCTCGGGGTAGCCGGAGCCGGAGCCGCAACCGCATCGGAAGCGACTTCCGATGCGGCGGGAACGACGAGAGCGCCGTCTTCGCCGGCGTAAGGTACGCCGATAATCTTGGCGACGGCTATCCTGACCGTATCGGCCTCGAAGTCGGCGCCTATGAGGGGGCCTGTGTCCTTCAGCTTGGTGTCCGCAGGGACCTTGGAGGCATCGACGCCCGCCTCGCGGTAGAGCCGTTCCAACTCGATCCCGAAGGAATCGGCCACCATCGACCAGGTGGAAGAACCCTTGATGTCTTCCACAGCCAGGGATCCGGACTGCGCCAGCGAAACCAGGCTCGGACCGATAAAGTCCAGCTGGCCGAGCAGGGCTCCAACCCCCATCGCGCCGAGGTAGATCGCCAGGCCGAGGGCCGCGATTTTCCAGGCTTTCCAGCTCTTGCCGGCGAGGGTCGTTACAAGGGTGGCTTTCTTCGTCGGGCATACAGTCACGCATTCCAGGCAGCCAATGCACTCGGGGGAAGAAATCGTATCCGCGTTCGACACATCGATGTTCATCGGGCATACCGAGTCGCATCTGGCGCATGAAATGCAGGTCTTCGACTCACGCTTTATCCTGAAGAGAGGAATTCTTCCCAGGATGGCGTTGACGGCTCCCATGGGGCAGACATACTTGCAGAACGCTCTCTCATAGAGCATGGAGAGCGCGAGGGTGAGGATGAGAAGAATAAAGCCGACGGCGAATTCCGCCCAGACCGCGGCCAGCCCCGTGGAAAGATGCCCATAAGCGGCCAGGGGATCATACGGCCTGATGATCAGCGTTCCCGTCGACCAGGTAAAATAGATGATGCCCGCCAGAACGGGATACTTGATCCATCTCAGGATCCTGTCGAGCTTCGCGGGAACGACGAAACGGCGTTTGAAGATTTTCTTGCCGAGCCAGCCGAAGGCTCCCTGCAAAGCGCCAAAGGCGCAGATCCAGCCGCAGAAGAAACGCGAGAGCAGGATTCCCAGCACGATGATCGCGACCAGGAGCACAATGTTCGCCGGCACTATTTTCTTGATGAGTTCTCCCCCCGCAAGATATTTGAAGAGGGTTTCAACACCGCCGAAAGGGTCGAGGGAATCGATAGAAGGCATATTCTGAAGCTTTTGATGAAGTATCGAGAGGATGGTGACCGCAGCCAAAAAAATTCCCAATGAAATTCTCCGCAGATATTGGATGCGGGAAAGCCTTGTTGCCATAGATGAATCCTCCTGATCGAATTGTCGTGAGTATGCCTTTATTTACAGCTGATTAAGTTGAGACGGCATCATGGCAAGCAGTAATGCAATATCTGTGCCATCCTATATATAGTTTATATTATATACTATAAATTATTATTATATATATACTTTCGTGGCTGGCTCCCGAATATGTGCCATGCTGAATCCATCATTTTCCCGAAGATACAGTCATGGCCTGGGAAAATACTGCCATACCATCAAAGGCTTTTTGGGAAGAAAATACCCCTCGGCGTCCGCAACGAGCCGTACCGCTCTCGCTGGAACCAGGAGAGCTGCTGTATACTGCAGGCATGGAATTCGACCCGGGACTCTTCTCCAACCTCAAGGACAAAGACTATTCCAAATCCGGACTCATGGTCCTCGAAGGGCGCATCGTCATCGAGAAGGCGATCGCGGGGGGAATCGAACTGCTCGGCCTCGTCCGTTCTGACGATAGCGGCGAAGACTGGCTCCAGGCCCATGGCGGGAAATTCCCCGTAAAGCGGCTGAGCCACGGGGAGCTCTGCGCCATCGCGGGCTTCAATTTCCACCACGGGGCGATCGCGCTGGGAAAAAGGCCGGGAATCGAAGCCATCGGGGTGGAATCGCTGGAGGCGCGGGAGGGCGCCTGGCTCTGTCTCTGGAACGTGACCGACCCCTCGAACCTGGGAGCCCTTATCCGCACCGCGGCGGGGCTGGGCGCGAGGGGAGCGCTACTGGGGCCGGGCTGCGCCGATCCCTATTACAGGAAAACGCTCCGGGCATCGATGGGCAATGTCTTCTCCCTCCCCCTGCGCTCCTGCGACGCCGCCCTCCTCGCCAGCCTGGGCTCCCGCGGCTTCGACCTGGCCGCGGCGACTCTCTCTCCCTCCGCACTGCCCCTCGGAAGCTTCTCGCCGCGGCCTCCCTTCGCCCTCGTCCTCGGCAACGAAGGATTCGGCCTGCCCGCCGACATCGTCGGCCTGTGCCGGAACGAGGTCTACATCCCCATGGCCCCCGGCATAGATTCGCTCAACGTCGTCGTAGCCGGCGGAATCTGCATGTACGAGCTCTTCGGGAACAGGGCGGGGGGTTTCAGGCGTCCGTGACGATGACGGCGATCATCCTGAGCGGCGCCTCGCCCGTGGCCTCGATGCTGTGCACGGCTCCGCCGTTCGTGATCACGACGTCGCCCGGCTTCACATGGACCGGTTTCCCGTCGTCGTCCACGAGGGCTGTGCCCTCGAGAATTATATAATACTCGGTTTCGGCGACATGGGGATGCGGACCTATGCTCGCCCCGACAGGGATGACGATTTCCGACAGGACCCTGCAATGCTTCTGCAGTAGGGGACCGCCCAGCTGGGTCACGGTGCAGGAACCCTTGCCGTCGCGCATATGCGCCTTGGTCTCTCGCGCCATCTCCGAACGTTCGATACGCATGATTTGACTCCTCGCGCCCATGGTAGCTGGGAAACCTTCCCCCGGCTACGGGGGCCGGCCCCGCGCTATGGTCCATTTTTCGCTTCCAATGTAAAATGCTTTCATGCAGCAGAGAGGACATGGTTCAGGCAAGCCGCGAGGCCCGGGCAGGCCGGGGCACGGGATCGAATTCATCTTCGAGGACAAGGACATCATCGCGGTGGATAAGCCGGAGGGCCTCGCCGTCATCGCGCCCGAAGGATCGAGGGCGAAGACCTTGTACGATATCGTCACGGCCCACATCCAGCGCAGGAATCCCCGGGGAAGGGCGGCCGTCGTCCATCGCCTGGACAGGGACACTTCGGGAGTGATGATTTTCGCGAAGCATGCGGGCGCCAAGAAAGCCCTCATGGACAACTGGAACGAGCTCGTGAAGGAAAGGGGCTACACGGCGGTGGCGGAAGGCAGGATGGAGGGGGAAAGCGGCCTCTTCGACAGCTGGCTGGTGGAAAACCGGGCCGGCCAGGTCTACGGGACGAAGCCCGGATATCCCGGCGCCCTCAGGGCTGTCACCGGCTGGAAGCTTCTCTCGGCCGGACAACGCTACAGCCTCGTGGAGCTGAGCCTGGAAACGGGCAGGAAACACCAGATCCGCGTCCAGCTCTCCGAAGCGGGTTTCCCCATCGCGGGCGATCCCCGCTACGGCGCCCGGAGCGACCCCCTGGGGCGACTATGCCTGCATGCCCACAGGCTCAGGCTCCAGCATCCCTTCACCGGGGAAATCCTGACCTTCGAAAGCCCTCCCCCCGACGCCTTCCTGAAAATCGCGGGAGGCGGAGGTGGAAGCGGAGGCGGCACCGGGAGTGGTGGCGGCGCAGGGGCTTGCGGAGGTTGAGGTCAGAAGACCCTTATCGCCCGCACTTTCAGGTTTTCGAACTTTAAATTGTCATATTCGGATTTTCCGGTGGAAAAATCGAAGGCGTACGCCTGGGCGACATTCACTTCGTTGGAACACCAATACCGGCTTGTCGAGAAGGCGGCATCCCGATTGTTCCTGAATTGGGAGTACATGATGGACAGTTCTGCCTGCGAGGGCAGGAACCAGTCGTCGCAGTAGCCGTACACGAGGTCGGCGCACAATTTCGCCGCGACGCTCCCGTCGCCCAGCACTGGTCCCGAGTCTGTGCTGAAGCCTGTCGGGTATGCGGCCGGGTGGGTGTAGTAGTCGCCCCTGGCCGGATACAGGATGACCAGCCGGTCATGGAATTCCACGGTGCCGGCGGTATTTCCCATTCCTCCCCCGAAGGAAGCG
>CAZRYP010000007.1:9961-27731 GCA_964604295.1 uncultured Treponemataceae bacterium | reverse complement strand
TCATCTTCCCGAAACCGGAAAAATCCTCCAAGGGAGAAGGGACTTCTTCCGGCCGGGGCGACCCGGGCGACATACTCTCCGGCGGCAACTTCCATGGCCAGCCCATAGCCCTCGCCATGGATTTTCTCGGCATCGCCTGCGCCGAACTGGCGAATATCGGCGAGCGGCGCATCGAGCGCCTCGTCAACCCGGCCCTCTCCGAAGGTCTGCCCGCCTTCCTCACCACCTCCGGCGGGATCAATTCCGGGTTCATGATAGTCCAGTACGCGGCGGCGGCCCTCGTATCCGAAAACAAGGTCCTCGCCCACCCGGCCAGCATCGATTCCATCCCTTCCAGCGCCAACCAGGAAGACCATGTCTCCATGGGCACGATCGCCGCCAGGAAGGCAGCCTCGATCGTGGATAACGCCCAGCGGGTCATAGCCATGGAGCTGGCCGCCGCCTGCCAGGCCCTCGACCTGAGGGCCATACAGATGGGCATCCCCGCGATCGAACCCAGGCTTTCCCCGAGAACGGCTTCGGCCTACAGGGTCGTCCGCTCCGCGGTCGGCCGGCTCGACGGCGACAGGGTGATGTATCCCGACCTCGATGCCGTGAGGACCCTCGTCGCCGACGGCGCCATCGCCGAGTGCTGGGAGTAAGCCCTCTTTCTCCCGAAATTCCGGCTTCGGTAGCAATGGGACTCGATTTGCATTATCATTCTCTCAAAATTTCCTCCCGGAGGACCCACATGGCTGTAAAGCGCGATTTTGGATTCCGCCTCAACCGGCTCTCGCCCCAGGAGCGGGGCAAGCTCATTTCCTATATCAATATCAAGCTTTCGAGCATGGGGCTGCCCGTCTATTCCAAGGAGGGCACGGGCTTCGTGGAGCTCGCCTCCGACATGCTTGAAACTTTCAGGCAGAAGGACAGGCTGCTTTCGGGCTACCTGCCCCCGGTGGACAGGAGGATACAGGATTTCCTCGACGGCTACCTCGGCGACCTGGGCCTCGCGAGGCTCCCGACCCTGCCTTCGAACACCCTCGTCCTGGACCGCTACGGCATGTCCAGGGAGATATCCCTTCCCCCCGGCGGACACAAGCACGTATCCCCCACCCTGACCTCGTACCGCATCAGGAACGGCGTCCTCCACAACCCCACCAACGACAAGCGCACCACCGAAGGCGTCTTCCACATAGCCGAGGGCGGGCTTCCCATACCCCCCGACAAGAAGGCGGTGCCCAGGATAGTCTTCGCAAGGCTTTTGGAGGCGGCTTTCAACCCACCCGCCGAGATGCTCGAAATTCCCTTCACCGCGGGAGAGAGCGAAAAGGCCAGGACGATACTCTCCCTCCTCCTGCGCCCCGTCGTCCGCCCCGAAGTCAGCGGCTACTGCGAAGAGCGTTCCATGGAAATCCGCTTCTTCGCTCCCGGCTCCCTGGCGGCGAGCCTGGATTTCGTCGAAAGCATCTTCGGCAATTCCGGCGACCCCTTCATTCCCGACAACGACGCCGCGCTCGATCCCCTGCGCTGGAGTGGCACGACGGGCTGCATCATCCTCGCCACCCATCTCACCGCCTTCACCAAGAAGGACCTGGGACTTCCCCACTGGGACAAGGGCACCGAGAGGCAGAGGAGGGACGGGATGTGCTGGAAGGAGCCGACCGAACGCTACAACGACGGGAAACCCTTCAAGATCTGCGCCCGCGATGCCCGGGGCGTGATCGTTTCCATCATCGCGGACAACTACTTCGGCTATTCGAAGAAGGAGATAAAGGCGCACATCTCCTACTCGGCCAACCTGCTCGGACTCGCCGAGGAGGAGCACGCCGGCGGCGCCCTCGTATTCCCCTCCTACAACCACGGCACGCGCTTCGTCCCCGACACCAACCTCAACTCGCGGGGACACAGCATCCAGGACGTCTTCGAACTCATGAAGGGAAGGATCGAGGAAAAGCAGGAAGGCTACGGGGTCGACCTCACCTATCCCGGCATAGTCTACCTGCCGGAAAACGCCTATATCTCCCTCGAGGACCAGAAGGCTCACTGGAACTGGGAAGGCAGGGAGGAATCCCTGAGGATTCTTCCGGGCGAAGTCTATGTGCACCCCACGGGCTACAGGATCCACATGGAGCGCCATCCCGGCTCGGGCGCGTGGAGACTCATCGGGACCACGGCCGAAGGTCTCCTCTGCCATAAACCCTGCACCGTATCCGGAGGAGGGAAGTCCGAAATCGCCAAGCAGATCTCCGACGCCATAACCTATTCGCCTATCACGATCGCCGATTTCTACGAGGACATGAAGGCGGTCAAGGCTATAATCGAGAAAGACTACGGCAACCGCTTCAGGGACGATGAGGAGAACCACGGCAAGGACTCGCGCAACATCCTCACTCCCAAGCGTTCGCTGGGGTCGGTGATCAAGCTTCTCTCCCCCTCCCCCCTCTACAGGGACGAGTACAACGCCTGGCTGAAATCCGTGCCCGAGCGGATCAAGAGCCTGGTATTCCTCGTCAAGCGCTTTTGCACCCCCGACTGGGGCGACGAATGGATGCCGCACTTTTCCGTGGACGTCGTCAACGGCACCACGGGCAACATCCTCAAGTTCGAGGACAGGCCGGTGCTGGGCTCCTACCTGCGCGTCGGAAGGGATCCCAAGGGCATGCGCAGGACTTTCAAGCTGAGGCAGGACTTCATGCCGGCCGAAAAGCGGCAATGGGAGGACGATATCACCGCCTCCGTGGTAGTCCCCGCCAAGACGCTCAAGAACCTGCCCACCTGGGCCGAACGCCATCCCAACCTCAAATTCTGCCGGAACGCCGAAGCCCGCTTCTTCCAGAGGCCAGACGATGCCGTCATCCGCGGCTACGACAAGCAGGCCGAGAAGGATCTCTCGCGCCAGGATAATTTCATCAGCAATTTCGAACCGCTGACGAGGGCCCACGCCGCCGAATTCATCGAAAAGACGGTGCAGTTCTCCGAATACAGCGACGCGATGCGCTTCTTCGTGGAGGCCACCGAGGCCGATCCCCACTATGAGTACTTCGTCGCGTCGGACAAGCCGCGCATGGTCGGAGGGGTTCCCTCCAAGAATCCCCGCTATCTCCAGCTGGACCCGAACTACACGAATCCCCAGGCACGCTATCTCGCCGACCTGGGTCCGAGGCTCTACCGGAGGGTCAGCGCCGACAAGCCTCTCCTCCATCCCGTGGGAGCCGTCCTTCCCGGACGCAGGAACAATCCCGCCGATCCCAAGGCCGGCATCCGTCCCCTGGCCGTCTATGGACCCATCCATTACCAGGATCTGCCGGAGCTGTTCATGGACTTCGTCTGCTCCCTGACCGGCAAGAGTCCTTCCACGACGGGAGCCGGGAGCGAGGGCGCCCTCACGAAGGGACCGTTCAATGCCCTCGTTCCCACCACCGATCTCAACAATGCCCTGCTCGCCTTCATCCTGACCGGCTATGCGGGCTTCACGACCGCCGCCGGCTACATCGGAAGGCAGTACAAGGTCGACCACGACATATCCCTCCTCGTGCCCGAGCTCTGGTCGCGGCTGAGCCCGGAGGAAAGGGACCCCGACTTCCTCAAGGAAAGGGGCTACCTCGAGCGCGTGGAGGATTTCACCTACGAAGGCAGGCTGATCCCGGCATCGCGCCTGGGATGGAGGATCACGCCGCTCTTCGCGGCCACGTATCTGGGCAGGCTCTTCGACACGCCGGCGGCCGTCTTCCCGGACGACATGCTGCACCCTGAAAAGCAGTCCCTTCCCGAATTCGTCGACGGAGTGGAGAACATCGCCGAGGCCATGGAAAAATCGGCCAGGGCTTATCTGGAGGACGGCTCCATCGAGGCGGCCATCCCTCCCCTGAAGGCCGTGCTTTCCGTCATGGCCACTGGATCCTTCGAAGGCAAGAGCATCCACGATCCGGAGCTGAGGAGGCTCTTCGACAGGAAGCATGTGGTCGCCTCTGACTGGTACAGGGCGAGGCTGGAGAGTTACAAGGGCCAGGAAATCGCCTACATCGAGAAATCCATAAGCTACATACGCAGGTATCTGGCCGAAAGGGCGGAGCCCAAGAGCCTCTCGGCCAGAAGGGCCCAGGGAGAGCTGGCGAGGGCCAAGGAAAGGCTCGAGCAGCTCATGGCCGCGGACTACCTGGATTTCGTGGATGGATCCATCGGCAAGGATCCGCTCTACCGGTAAGGGAAGAGGGTAAGGGAAGGCGGATCGGGAGGCTTCGGGCATGGAAGGGAATCTGGTCGTCACGAATATAGGCGAGCTGGCCACTCCCCTGGGGAGGAAGGCCCGGCGCGGGTCGGAGATGGACGCCCTCCGCGTGGTGAGGGACGCGGTCATAGTCGCCGAGGACGGGCTCATCGCCTATGCGGGTCCCGGGGAAGGCCCCGAGGCGGGCGGCGCGCTCTCTCGAGCGCGCCGCCGCGGGGCCCTCCATCTGGACGCCCGAGGGCGCGCCTGCGTCCCCGGCTTCGTCGACAGCCATACCCATTTCCTCTTCGCCGGCTTCAGGGCTGACGAGTTTTTCTGGCGCGCCCAGGGCCTGCCTTACATGGAAATCCACCGAAGGGGCGGAGGGATCCGGCGCAGTATGGAAGCCACGCGCCTCGCTTCTTTCGGGGAGCTCATGGCTATCGGCAAAGCCCGCCTCGACGCCATGCCGGCACTCGGCATCACGACCGTCGAAGGCAAGTCGGGCTACGGCCTGGACCATGACACCGAAATCCGCCAGCTCGAAGCCATGAGGGCCTTGGGCGGGCTATGCCCCATCGACATCGTCCCCACCTTCATGGGCCCTCATTCCATACCCCCGGAATTCTCCGGCAGGCCCTCGGAGTACATGGATTTCGTCATAGGCCAAGTCCTGCCCGAGGTCGCCTCGAGGAAGCTGGCCGAATTCGCCGATGTATTCTGCGAGGAAGGCGTCTTCGGAATCGAGGATTCCAGGCGCTATCTGGCCGAAGCCCGTTCCCTCGGCCTGGGCCTCAAGCTCCATGCCGACGAGATCGCGCGGATCGGCGGCGCCGGCCTGGCTGCCCGGCTCTCGGCCGTGAGCGCCGACCACCTTCTCAAGGCCTCGGCCGAAGACCTGGATGCGATGGCCTCAGCGGGCACCATAGCCACCTGCCTCCCCCTCACCGCCTTCAGCCTGAGGGAGCCCTACGCCGATGCCCGATCCATGATCGACCGGGGTCTGGCCGTCGCCCTCGCCTCCGACCTCAACCCCGGCTCCTGCTTCAGCCAGTCCATTCCCATGATTTTCGCCATCGCCGTCCTCTATATGGGGCTGTCCTTCGCCGAAGCCCTGACAGGCCTCACCCTCAACGGGGCCGCGGCCCTCGGCCGCGCCGACTCGATCGGCTCCCTGGAACCGGGGAAGAAGGCCGACTTCCTCCTCCTGGACGCCCCCGAAGCTTCGCATCTGGCCTACAATGTGGGCATGAACCTTGTGTCGCACACGGTGAAGGGCGGGGAAATCATCGCCGGGCCGCAGAAGTCCCTCCCCTCCTGAGGGGGAGGCGAAGTCAGGCTCTCTTTCTCGTGGAGATATACAGAAGCACGGCGAAGATCACTCCCACGAAGGCGACGGTGAGGGCGGCGGAGGGCCTCTCCCCATAGACGACGACCCCGAGGAAGAGCTGGCAGCTGGGCGATACGTACTGGATGAAGCCCATTTTCTGGAGACTTATGGTATTGGCCGCAAAGGCGAAAAAAAGCAGGGGAACGGCCGTCACCAGGCCGGAAAACGCCAGGAGCAGGGTCGGGACGGCACCGCCGTTCACGAAGGAACCGGCACCGGCCAGATGCCTCGAGACAAGGAAGGCAAGGGCGAAGGGAGCGGCGATGAGTGTCTCGACGGCAAGTCCGAGCAGGGGCTCCAGCCCCAGTCGCTTCTTCAGCGCCCCGTAGACGGCGAACGAGGCCGCCAGGAGCAGGCTGGCCCAGGGCACCGACCCGTAGGCGATCGCAGCTCCGGCGATGCCCGCCGCGGCCACGGCTACGGCGATCCTGGTCCAGCGATCGGCCTTTTCACTGAAGAAAAGCATGCCCAAGGCCACCGAAAACAGGGGATTGATGTAATAGCCCAGGGCCGATTCGGTGACTCTTCCGGAGTTCACCGCCCATATGTACAAGCCCCAGTTGATGGTGACCATCACAGAGACGATCGTCATCACAAGAAGTTTCCTTCTGTCCTTCGCGAAACCGGCGATTTCGGAAAGCCGTCCCCGCGAAGCCATAAGCATCACGCAGAAAACGCTGGCCCATACTATCCGGTGCGCGAGGATCTGGAAGGACTCGACGCCGATGAGCTGCTTCCAGTACAGCGGGAAGATTCCCCAGCTGCCGTAAGCCGCGAAGGCCGCCAAGACGCCCTTGAACGCCAGCCCGTTTCTTTTTTCATACTTCTGCATGGCGCCCATACTAATGCGCCCAGCCGGGACAGTCGAGTCCTCGGACCGGCCCGCTACCTCCTGCCATAGGGAGAGCCCGGCGGGGTTCAGGAGCGGACAAGTCATCATCGCAGAAGGCGATAGCATGAGATTTATACGTCTGTCCGGGCTTGGGTTTCAGAAAATGAAACAGGTGAATCAAATAGTAAGCGGCGAGTATAGCATGGGTCAAAAAATCTGTCAAAGTTTTTTCGAATAAATATTGACTTCCCGGCGCAGGTAGGTTTCTATCAATAAGTACACATTCGCATTGGAATCGCGATGCGGTTCACAGTTTCAAGGAGGCAACATGAAACGTTTTGCTCTGGTATTGGTGCTCGTCCTCATGGCGACATCCCTTGTCCTCGCCCAGGACATCAAGATCGGCGGCGTGGGTCCCGTAACCGGCGATGCCGCGACTTTCGGCGTATCGACGAAGAACGGCATGATGATGGCCGTCGATGAATGGAACACCAAGGGCGGCGTGTTCAACGGCAGGAAAGTCAAGCTTATTTTCGAAGACGACAAGGGCGATCCGGCGGAAGGCGCCACGGTCTATACCAAGCTCATCCAGCAGGACAACGTCGTCGCCATAGTCGGCACGGTCATGTCGAAGGTCACCCTCGCGGGAGCCCCCATCGCCCAGGCCGCCGGCATTCCGATGATCAGCCCCACGTCCACCAACGAGAAAGTGACGCTCGTCGGCGACTACATCTTCCGCGCATGCTTCATCGATCCCTTCCAGGGCACCGTGGGCGCGAATTTCGCCTTCAAGGACCTCAAGGCCAAGAAAGCCGCGGCCATCTTCGATATCGGCAACGACTACACGAAGGGTCTCGCCGAGAATTTCAAGGCCACTTTCGAGAAACTGGCCGGCAAGGGCTCGGTCGTCGCCTATGAAGGACATCCGTCCGGCGCCACCGACTTCAAGGCCCAGCTCACGAAGATCATCGCCGCCAAGCCCGCTGTCCTTTATGTCCCCGACTACTACAATGACGTCGGCCTCATCGCCAAGCAGGCCAGGGAACTCGGCTTCAAGGGCCCGATGGTCGGCGGCGACGGATGGGATTCCCCCGAACTCGTCAAGCTCGGCGGATCCGCTGTCGAGAACGGCTTCTTCACCAACCACTATGCTCCCGCCGACAAGCGCCCCATAGTCCAGGATTTCGTGAAGAAATACACGGCCAGGTTCGGCGCCGAACCCGACGCCCTCGCGGCCCTCGCCTATGACGCGATGCAGATCATGCTCGACGCGATCAAGCGCGCCGGTTCGACCCAGGGCGCCGCGATCCGCGATGCTCTCGTGAAAACCTCCCTCGACACCGTCTCCGGCAAGGTCACCTTCGATGCCAACAGAAACCCGATCAAATCGGCTGTCATCATCGAAATCAAGGGCGGAAAGCAGGTTTACAAGACCACCGTCAATCCATGACCCCGTGAATCATGCGAGCCGGGAGACGGAACGCCTCCCGGCTCGCATTCTCCTTTCTTCAGGCCGCCTGTTCCGCCCGGGACAGCGCGGCCTCGCCCGTGTTAATAGGGCTGATAAAAATCAGGGCACATCCTAGAAAATGCGCGGAAGAATTTGACGTCTTCCTGCGCCGAAAGGGACAGTCAGAATGGGATCGATTTTCAATGCCCAGCAAATCGTGAACGGCCTACAGGTCGGCTCCATCTACGCGCTCATAGCATTGGGCTATACCATGGTATACGGCATCGTGCGCCTCATAAATTTCGCGCACGGCGATTTTTACATGATCGGAGCCTACGCCTCGTATGGAGCGTTCTTCTTGTTCAACGCGTTCTTTGTGGGAAAGTCGGGAGTGCTGGCCTTCATAGTCCTCATCGCGGCCATGCTCGGAGGCGGCATCATCGCCATGCTCGCCAACCAGCTGGCGTATAAGCCCTTGCGGTACAAGCCCAAGCTCTCCTCCCTCATCACCGCCATCGGCGTGTCCATGTTCCTCGAATACTTCTTCTCCGCCCTCCCCATGGTCGGACCTTCCTACAGATCCTTCCCCGACATCATACCCAAGGTGCAGATAGATCTCGGCGTCGCGACGATATCCAATTATGTCGTCATCGACATCGCGGTGGCGGCCGTCCTCATGGTGGGTCTCACCTTCCTCGTCCGCAAGACCGTCCTCGGCAAGGCCATGCGCGCCGTGTCCCAGGACAAGGATGCGGCCAGGCTCATGGGCATCGATATCGAAAAGGTCATCAGCTTCACTTTCCTCATCGGAGGCTCCTTCGCCGGCGTGGCGGGACTTCTCGCGGGGATGACCTATCCGAGGATCTTCCCTTACATGGGAATCCAGCCGGGTCTGAAAGCCTTCATCGCGGCCGTGCTGGGCGGCATCGGGAGCATTCCCGGAGCCGTGCTGGGTGCCTACATCATGGGGCTTGCCGAAACATTCGCCTCTGCCTACAACTCGCTCATCGGCGAGGGAATCGCATTCGCGATTCTCATCCTTGTATTGCTCATCAGGCCCAGGGGCCTTCTCGGCGAAAAAACCGCCGACAAGATTTAGGAGCGCACCATGGCAAAACTCAAACTGCCCAAGCTTCTGATCGCCGCGGTGCTCTTCTACGCCGTGATCCAGCTGCTCTATACCTATAAATTCATGAACGGCTATATCCTCCACATCATCAACCAGTCCCTCATCTACGTGATCCTGGCGGTCAGCCTCAACCTGATCAACGGTATCGCGGGCCAGTTTTCCCTCGGACATATGGGATTCGCCGCGGTCGGCGCCTATGTGTCGGGTACCATGACCACCCTGATTTTCAAGCTCACGCCCCAGGCCCCGGAAGGCATGCTCATCTTCGTGCTGAGCATTATCGCCGGAGGCGTCGCGGCAGCCTTCATCGGCTTCCTGATAGGCTTTCCCTCCCTCAGGCTCAAGGGCGACTACCTCGCCATCGTCACCTTGGGATTCGGGGAGATCATCAGGACCGTCTTCAACAACATCGATTATGTCGGCGGTCCACGCGGTCTTCTGGGAATACCCAAGTTCTCCAACTTCACGGTGATCTTCATAGCCACCTTCCTCACGGTCGTCATCATCCGCAATCTCATCGAATCTTCCCACGGGAGAGTGATGCTCTCGATCAGGGAGAACGAACTGGCCGCCGAGCTCGTCGGTATCGATACGACGAAGTACAAGGTTCTCGCCTTCAGCACCGGCGCCTTTTTCGCGGGCATCGCGGGCGGCCTCTTCGCCCACCTTCTCCAGCTCGCCCACCCCACCCAGTTCGGCTTCATAAAGTCGGTCGAGGTCCTCATCATGATCTATGCGGGCGGCATCGGTTCCATCACCGGCTCGATGATCGCGGCCTTCGCTCTCACCTTCCTATCGGAAGGCCTCAGGCTCGGCATACGCATAGTGGCCGACGCCACCGGCCTGCCGATAGGCGGCGAATGGCGAATGGTCATCTATGCCCTTCTTCTCATATTCGTCATGCTATTCAGGACGGAAGGTCTGATGGGAACGAAAGAATCCCGGCTGCTCAAAATCGGGGAGGTTGACTGATGCCCGCTCAGCTCACCATCCAGGGAATGACCCACTACTTCGGCGGACTCCGCGCTGTCTCCAATTTCAGCTTCGAGGTGCCCAAGGGAACCATCTACGGACTCATCGGTCCCAACGGCTCGGGCAAGACCACGACATTCAATCTCATCACGGGCATCTATACGCCCACCGAGGGCAAGATATTCTTCGAGGGCAAGGAAATAACGGGAGAAAAGCCTTACAAGATCGTGCGGAGCGGCATAGCGAGGACTTTCCAGAACCTCAGGATATTTTCCAACCTCTCCGCCCTCGACAACATCAGGGTGGCGCGGCACTACACGATGAAATCGGGCGTAGCCAGTTCCATCGCCCGCCTCCCCTCCTTCATGAAGGAGGAGAAGCAGGTGAAGGAAGAGGCGCTGGGGCTTCTGGACCTGATGCACCTCGCGGACAGGGCCAAGGAAGCGGCGAAAAACCTGCCCTATGGCGAACTCAGACGCCTGGAAATAGCGCGGGCGCTGGCCACGAAGCCCAAGCTCATCCTTCTCGACGAGCCGGCGGCAGGCATGAACCCCAAGGAAGTCGAAGAACTGATGAGGCTTATCACCAGGATACGCGACGAATTCAAGGTCACGATTTTCCTCATCGAACACCATATGAAGGTCGTCATGGGGATCTGCGAGCGGATCAAAGTCATCGATTTCGGCGAGACGATCGCGGAAGGGCTCCCCGAAGTCGTCGCCAAGGACCCGAAAGTCCTGGAAGCCTATCTCGGAAAGAGGGGTGCCTGATGCTCGTTGTCAAGAATCTGAAGGTGAATTACGGAAAGATCGAAGCCATAAAGGACGTATCCTTCGAAGTGCCCGACGGCAAGATAGTCACGCTGATCGGCGCGAACGGAGCGGGCAAGACTACGACGCTCCGCGCCATTTCGGGACTGGAGAAGTGCTCGGGGGGAAGCATAAGTTTCGACGGCAGGGACATCACGAACATGGACGCGCACAAGCTCGTGCCCATGGGCATCTGCCATGTCCCCGAAGGCCGCAAGATATTCCCCACCCTCACCGTGCGGGAAAATCTCGAACTGGCCGGCTGGACGATCAGGGACAAGAAAATCGTCAGGCAGAGAATGGATGAGGTTTTCGAAATCTTCCCCCGCGTGAAGGAAAGGGCCGGACAGCTGGGAGGGACCCTCTCCGGCGGCGAACAGCAGATGCTCGCGGTGGGCAGGGCGCTCGTCACGGGCGGGAAGTTCCTCCTCCTGGACGAGCCATCCATGGGCCTGGCGCCAGTCCTCGTCGACGAAATCTTCGAAAAGATAGTCGCCATCAACAAAAGGGGCACGACGATCCTTCTCGTCGAGCAGAACGCTGCCGAGGCTCTGGACATAGCCGACTTCGCCTATGTCCTGGAAGTCGGCTATACGACGATCAGCGGATCGGCCAAAATCATCGCCGAGGATCCCCGGGTCAGGGAAGCCTACCTGGGCGTATAGATATGCATTGATCTTCCTCCCTCAGGAGATCGGCGGACCGGGAAGGTTCCCTGTCTAAATGGGTATTCCCGTCCCGCCACCTCCCTCGTTACCCCCCTCCCATCTTATCCACTCCCAAGAGATAAAGCTTTTTATGCCCCTGGCAGCCTTGAAGATAAAGAAGAAATTTTTATCGCTATTTTTTCACCGAATTCGCTTGATGAGTTTTCAGGGCAGTGTTAAAGTGACAAATGTTGGATATTTATTTATCCATATCCGATGCTCTCTCAATCAGGAGGAAGAATCTATGAAGATGTCGAGAACTATCGCCGCATTGCTGGCGGTATTGTCGCTGGGCTTGTCAGCCTGCGTCAATTCCCCGGCAGACTCCGGAACGAAAGGAATCTACACGCCAGGGTCTTACACTTCATCGGGCAAGGGGTACGGCGGCATGGTCGACGTGACGGTCACTGTGGATGGAAAGAAGATCACCGCGGTGAAGGTCGTAGGCGACAAGGAGACAAAGGGAATAGGATCCAAAGCTGTCGATGAACTGCCTGCGAAAATCGTGGCGGCCAACGGCAAGGTCGATGGACTGACGGGAGCTTCCCTCACTTCCGCGGCTATCTTCGAGGGTCTGGACGGGGCGCTGAAGAAGGCCAGGGGCGATGTGGCCCAAATGGCCGCTCTTGCCTTCAAGCCCGGAATGTATGTTGGAAAAGCTAAAGGCTATAACGGCGACGTTTCCCTGAAGGTGACCTTTACGGAGAACGCCATCGCCGACATCGCTGTCGACAAATCGAAGGAAACCGAACATGTCGGCAACTCGGCTTTCCCGATCCTCTTCAAGGACATCATGGGATTTACATCCACGGGAGTGGATTCGGTTTCCGGCGCGACGTTCACGAGCCGGGCGACCCTCCTGGCGGTCGAGGATGCGGCTAAGCAGGCTGGCTGCGATATAACCGCCCTGCGCAAGGGAGCCAAGCCCTTCGTACTGACGCCCGGTCCGAAAGTCGTGGATACCTACGACGTGGTGATCGTCGGCGCTGGCGGCGCCGGCATGGCGGCCGCGGCCCAGGCGGCCCAGGACGGAGCATCCGTGCTCGTGATCGAAAAGGCTGTCGAGATGGGCGGCAATACCCTGGTATCCGGAGGCGCTTTCCAGGCTGTCCAGCCTTCGATGGTCTGGGACCCGAAAAACCCGGAAGCCACCACCGGCATCTATGAGCCCACGGGTACGGTGGTTCCAAAATTCAAGAGCGATGTGGGACGTCTGGCTACCCTCAAGACCATCCTGAACTGGAGCGAGAAGCCTTTCGACGCCACTATCAAGGACAAAGCCGCGATCAAGAGCGTCGACGATTACAACCTGCACGAGAGGGGCGTCCACGCGGAGTATCTGCCCACCCTCCTCACTCTCAAAAACCAGATCAAGGAGTACCTCGCATACGCCGACTCGCATCTCGCGGCCAAGCAGAAGGAAACCGACCTCACCGTGTTCTCCACCGTCGAGCTTTTCATCTTCCAGACTTATTATGGCGGGCTTCGCATGGACAAAGCCAAGAGCAAGTGGATCGTCAACGATTTCGCCCTCGTGAACCAGATTTGCAGGCAGGCCTACGACATCAGGCCCTGGCTGGAAAAACAGGGCGCCATCATAGATAACGCCCAGCGAACCCTGATCGGCTGTCTATGGCAGCGCATCAATCCTGTAATGGCAGGCACGGTCGACGGAGTGAAATACGCAGGAAAGTGGGGAGCCTATTTCAAGGTGATGGAGAATACCCTCCTCAAGGCCAACCCCAGGAACAGGATCATGTATCGTACGACTGCCAAAGCCCTGGTTACTAAAAATGGCCGCGTGACCGGAGTGAAAGCCGTTCAGTTCGATGGTACCGAGGTCGAGATCACCGCAAAAAATGGCGTCATCATGGCTACCGGCGGATACGGCGCGAACATCAAGATGGTCATGGACAGCAATGAGTACTGGAACGCGGAGCATCTCACCGCGGACATCAAGACCACGAACCGGAACCTTGCCCAAGGCGAGGGCCTCGTGATGGGAGAGGCAGCGGGCGCCGCGCTGACCGGAATGGGCTGGCCGCAGCTGATGCCCCTCGGATGGGTGGACAACGGTAATCTCGCGGGCGGAACCGGCGAAAACGTCATCTATATCAGCCCCGCGGGCGTTCCGAACGCGGGCAAGCGTTACGTGGACGAAGCTGCGGAGCGCGACGTCCTCAGTCAGGGGGCTTTCGACTTTGGCACCTCGGGCGGTCAGTATGTCGAGTTGAGCAACCCGGGCACTATGGTGAGCTCGGCCGGGGTTCCCGGCGCAGCCAACGTACCCGGCAGAGTCTTTATAGGCAGCCTGGACGAAGCCTCGGCCCTGCTGAAGATAGATGCGGCCGTTCTGCGAAAGACGATCACCGATTACGATGCCTTCATCATCGGAGCCACGGACAAGATGCCTGTGCCCGGGAAGACGGCTTACCGCGGAACCATCGGCAGCTGCGACAAGGACGCCACGGGAAATTACAAGATAGACAGCTACAGGATCGACAAGATCATGGTGCGCTTCATGGCCCCATCCACCCATCACACGATGGGAGGACTCGTTGTGGATACCGACCGTCACGTCATCAACAAGGGCGGAAAGGCTATAACGGGACTCTATGCGGCGGGCGAAGTGACCGGAGGATTCTTTGCGGGAAACAGGCTTGGAGGAAACGCGATCATGGAAATCATCGTTTCCGGAAGGATCGCCGGCGGTTCGGCCGCGAAGGGAAAGTAAACCCGATCCCCGCTATTCATGACATAGAAAAAGCCCCGCCGGGATTCGGCGGGGCTTTTATTGTCTCCGCCCGGAAGGCGGAACGCGATCATTTCTTGTTGGCTATCGTGGCCTTGCAAATCTTGCAGATCTTGGTCTTCTTGCCTTCGATTTCCTGCTCGTAGAGAACCTTTACGCCTTCCCTCTTGCATACCGGGCAAGTATCGCGGCCGCTGGCCTTGGTCTCCCTCAGGCCTTTCCCTCTGTGCGCTTTGGACATGCTATCCTCCTGGCCTTCAGTCGGCTTTCTTGGTTTCCTTGGCTTTCTTTTCGGCCTTGCGCTTCTCGCGTTCCGCCTTCTTCTCGTTCACTTTCTGGTCCACAAGCTCCAGAATCACCATGTCTGCCGCGTCATGGGCGCGCGCGCCTACCCTGAGTATCCTGGTATAGCCGCCGGCCCTGTCCTTGAAGCGGGGACCGATATCGGTGAAGAGCTTCGCGAGGATGGCCTCGTCGGTGATCTTCTTTCCGGCTATCCTTCTGTTGTGGACGCTGTCCACCTTGGCCCTTGTGATCATCTTCTCAGCGAAGCGGCGAGTCTCTATTGCCTTTGCACGAGTGGTGATGATGCGTTCGTGCTTGAAGAGGACGGTCATCATGTTCCGGAGAAGGGCTTTCCGGTGGGCCGCCATCTTGTTCAGTTTATTAAACCCAATCTTATGCTTCATCAGTCTCTTCCTTCTTCATGCTGAGTTTCAGATAGTTCCGCAAGGGGGTGTAATCCGTCATGCCCAGGCTGAGGTTCCATTCCCCGAGCTTCGCCTTGATCTCCAGAAGGGATTTCTTGCCGAAATTTCGGGTCTTGGTGATTTCTTCCTCTGTCTTCCTCGTAAGATCGCCTATAGTCTTGATGTTGGCGTTCTTGAGGCAGTTGGAGGATCTCACGGAAAGCTCCAGTTCCTCGACGGGGGTGTTCAGGATCTGCCGGACCCTCTCCTCCACCTCATCATTCTGTTCGTCGCCGGAGGCCTCATCCTCATCGAAATTGATGAAGATGGAGAAATGATCCTTGGCGATCTTGGCGGCCTCGCCGAGGGCATCCTCGGGGCGGGTCGTGCCGTCGGTCCATATTTCCAGGTTCAGCTTGTCGTAGTCCGAGCGCTGCCCGACCCTGGTGGGTTCTATGGAATACTTGACCTTGGTCACAGGCGAGAAGATCGCGTCCATGGGAATCGTACCCACGATTTCGATGTATCTCTCGTTGACTTCCGCGGGAACGTATCCCCTGCCCAGATCGACCTGGATCTCCAGGTCGAGATGCACGTCCTTGTCCAGGGTGGCTATCTTCAGGTCCGGGTTCAGCACTTCCAGCGGCTTTTCGGCCGAGAAGAACGAACCGCGAAGTTCGGCCATGCCCTGTATCTCGTACAGGAAAGTGGCCTGCTCCTGGTCGTTGGGCAGGCGCACCCTCAGCTGCTTGAGGCTGTTGAGGAATTCGATCGTATCTTCCACGACTCCGGGGATAGTCTCGAACTCGCTCGTGACGATGTGCTGCGCACCCTCGTCATCGTAGCGGACGATCCGGACGGCCGTGATCGCATAACCCTGGATGGATGAAAGTAGTATGCGGCGCAGGGTGTTACCGACAGTCGTGCCATACCCAGGCTCGAAAGGATAGGCGATGAACTTGCCGTACGAGGACCCTGATTCGCTCTGCTCGTAGGTAATGCCCTTCGGCCTCTTGAAACCTTTGAGAAGGTTCTTCCGCGCCATTTCGGCTCCTTATTTCGAGTAAAGCTCGACGACGAGCTGCTCGCGAATATCTACCATATCGGTGATGTCCTGGCGATGCGGATAGGCGACAAGTCGTCCCGTCATATCGTCAGGATTGATCTCGATCCAAGGCATGGTGCCGGATTTTCCGACTTCCTGGAGGGCGTTCTTGATCAGTTCAAGCTTTTTCGCCTGTTCGACCACGGACACCTTGTCTCCCGCCTTGACGAGATAGGATGCTATGTTCACGCGCTTTCCGTTCACGGCGATGTGGCCGTGTCCGACGAGCTGCCGCGCCTGGGCGCGGGATGTGGCGAGGTGCATCCTGTACACGACGTTGTCGAGCCTGCGCTCGAGAAGTATGAACAGGTTCTCGCCGGTCTTTCCGGGCATCGCGAGTGCTTTTTCGAACGCGTTGCGGAACTGGGTCTCCATGAGACCGTAGGCCCGCTTCAGCGTCTGCTTCTCGCGGAGCTGGACGGCGTATTCCGATTTCTTCCCCATCCTGGACTTCGGCGCCTTCCCGGGTGGGAGCCGCTTGCGGTTCATCGGGCATTTGTCGCTCTTGCAGCGATCGCCCTTGAGGAAAAGTTTCTTCTGCTCGGTGCGGCAAAGCCTGCACACGGGTCCGATGTAACGTGCCATTTATTCTAACCCCCTGTCAGATACGGCGAGCCTTGCGGGGCCTGCAACCATTGTGTGGAATCGGTGTCACGTCGTTGATGGTCTTCACCTTGAGACCGAGCGCGCCGAGCTGTCGTATAGCCGACTCTCTTCCGATCCCAGGCCCCTTCACGAATACATGAACCTCGCGAAGTCCACTGTTCATGGCCTTCTGCACCACCGTTTCGGCGACAGTCTGAGCGGCAAAGGGGGTGGATTTTTTTGCCCCTCTGAACTGGTGCGTGCCGGAACTGGACCAGGCGATGGTGTTTCCGTTCAGGTCCGTAATGGTGATGATCGTGTTGTTGAAGGTTGCCTGGATATAGACATTCCCCTCGTAGACACTCTTCTTCTCTTTTCTTTTCTTCGTAGTAACCGCCACTTTGGCTCCCCTTTAGTTATGCAGCCTTCTTCTTGTTGGCGACAGTCTTGCGCTTGCCCTTCCTGGTGCGCGCATTCGTCCTTGTCCTCTGACCGTTGACAGGAAGTCCCTTCCTGTGCCGAAGACCGCGATAGCATCCGATATCCATGAGCCGCTTGATGTTGAGCGCGACCTCGGTGCGAAGGCGTCCCTCGACCTTATAATCGTTCTCGATGACCTTGCGGAGCTCATTGATCTCTTCGTTCGAAAGCTCGTTGATCTTCTTGTCGGGATCGATTCCCGTGACTTCGCAAATTTTCTTGGCGCTTGTCCGTCCCAAACCATAGATATAGGTTAGGGCTATATCGACATGCTTGTTCGGAAGGTCAACTCCCGCGATACGTGCCATGAGATTCCTCCTTCCCTTCAGCCTTGCTTCTGTTTGTGCTTGGGATTGTCACAAACGATCCTGACAATTCCATTCCTGCGAATGACCTTGCACTTGTCGCATATTTTCTTGACGCTCGTCCTGACCTTCATAGGTTCCCCTTGTGCGTGAACACGCAATTAAATACCATATTCCAAAAAATTTCTACAGGTTCCTGGACCTGATGTGGCCCTTTCGGACCAGACCGTCGTGATGATGCATCTTCAGCATGGCTTCGATCTGGGACATGGTGTCGAGATCGACGCCCACCAGGATGAGAAGCGACGTTCCTCCGAGCAGATAGGCCAGTTCGCTCGGGAATTTGAACAGCTGCTGAACCAGACTCGGTATCAGC
>CAZRYP010000007.1:0-9951 GCA_964604295.1 uncultured Treponemataceae bacterium | reverse complement strand
AGCGCGATGAGGGCCAGATACAGCGAGCCGGGAAGGATGATCCTGTTCAGGATCCTGGAGAGATATTCTTCCATCTTTTCGCTTCTGATGCCGGGTATTGACCCGCCGTTCTCCCTGATGTTCTTGGAGATTTCCTGCGGGTTCAGCGAAACCTGGGTGTAGAAGTAGGCGAAGAAGATGATGAACGTGACGTAGAGAAGGTTGTACCAGAAGCCCTGGGGTCTGAGCCAGTACGAGAAGTCCCTGAGCCACTTGGCCTGCACACCGAAACTCTGGGCGATCTGCAGGGGGAATGTAAGGAGGCTCGACGCGAAGATTACGGGGATGACGCCGGAGGGATTGATCTTGAAGGGGATGTAGGTGTTCTGCGCGCCGTACATCTTCCTGCCCACGACGCGTTTGGCATAGTTGACGGGTATCTTTCTCTGTCCCTGCTGCTCAAGCACCACGAGCGCCACCACTGACACGAACATCAGGAGGACGACGATGGCGTAGACCGCGTTGATCTCGCCCGACTGTATCTTCTTGATGAGCTCGAAGCTGGCGTTGGGGAGCCTGGCGACGATTCCGGCAAAGATAAGAAGGGAGATGCCGTTGCCGATGCCGCGCTTGGTGATCTGCTCACCCATCCACACGAGGAACATCGTTCCCGTGGTGACGGTCAGTATGGCGACGATGGTATACATGGTCCTGTTGGACATGACGATGGCGTCCGGTATCCTGTCGGCCCAGATGGTGCTGGAATAGCCCTGGATCATGCAGACGACGAGGGTTCCGATCCTGGTCCAGCGCGCGATCTTCTTGCGGCCGCCGTCTTCCTCTGCGATGTTCTTCATCTTGGGGAAGACGATGAGGAGGAGCTGCATGATGATCTGCGTGCTGATGTAGGGCATCACTCCCATCATGAAGAGAGAGAAGTTCTTGAAGGCTCCGCCCGAGAAGAAGTCCAGGTAATCGGTGATTCCCCCCGACCCTCCGGCCTGACTCGCGAAGTAGGACTGGAGAGCGCTGGCATTGATGCCCGGAATGGGAAGGAAGGCGCCGAGTCTGAAAACAGCCAGCCAGAACAGGGTGAAAAGAATTCTGTCTTTGAGCTCTTTTATCCGGAAAATGTCCGAGAGCGGGTTTCCTGCCATGCGTTCCTGCCTTTACCGGAGCCTTCAGGCTTCGGTAGCCGAACCCACTGCGGTAGGGGTTTCGACTTTTCCGCCAGCCGCTTCGATCTTGGTCTTGGCGCCGGCTGAGACGGCATCGACGCTTACATTCAGCGCGATGGAAATAGTACCTGTGCCCAGGATCTTGATGAGCTGCTCGGGCTTCTTGACCAGTCCTTTCAAAAGCAGGGAAACGGCATCCACCGTCTCTCCGGCCTGGAATTTCATGGCGAGATCCTCGATGTTGACGATCTGCCATTCCTTCCTGAAGGGATAGTTCGAGAAACCGCGGTGGGGAAGACGCCTGTAGAGAGGCATCTGTCCGCCCTCGAAGCCGGGATAGGTCTTGCCGCCCGAACGGGACTGCTGGCCCTTGTTGCCGCGGCCGGCCGTCGTGCCGAGTCCGGAGCCCTGGCCCCGTCCCACGATTCTCTTCTTCCTGTTGGCACCTTCCGGCGCGTGGAGATTGTAATCGGACATCACTCTACCTCCTTGGCCGTAACGAGATGCTGCACTGTATCGACCATGCCCAGTATGGCGGGGGTCGCTTCCTTGATGGTCGAAGACCCGATCTTCCGCAGGCCGAGGCACCTGACGGTGGCCCTCATGACCGGCTTCTGATGGATGGTGCTTCGTACAAGGGTTATCTGTATTTTTGCCATGATCAGCCCCACATATCCTTGAGCGATTTCCCGCGGTTCTTGGCCACGGTCTTCGCGTCCAGCAAGTTCTCCGCTCCGTTGAATACGGCGCGGACGATGTTCATAGAATTCCTCGAGCCGATGCACTTGGAGATGACGTCGGTGTAACCCGCGGCCTCCATGATGGCGCGGACCGGTCCACCGGCTATGACGCCCGAACCCGATACCGCCGGCTTGATGAGGACTTCGGTGGCCTTGTACTTCCCGACGATCTCATGGGGAAGGGTGCCGTTCTTGACCGGCACGTGGACTATGGCCCGCTTGGCCTTGTCGACGGACTTGCGGATCGCTTCGGTCACGTCGTTGGCCTTGCCGAAACCGAAACCGACATTGCCCTGGTGATCACCAACCACGGTGAGCGCCGAGAACGAGAAGCGCCGGCCGCCCTTGACGACCTTGGCCGTCCGGTTCAGCTGGACGAGCTTCTCGGTAAAATTATCGCGTGGCTGCGAATCATCTCTTCTGTTTCTGTCCACGGAAGCCCCCTAGAATGTAATCCCGGCTTTGCGGGCGCCATCGGCGATCGCCTTTATGATCCCATGATACTTGTAACCGTTCCTGTCGAACACGACAGTCTTGATTCCTTTCTCAAGGAGCCTCTTGCCGATTTCCTCGCCCAGCTTGCCGCCGCCTTCGACGTTCCTCGCGATTTCCTTGAGGGACTTCTCAACGGTCGATGCGCTCGCGAGGGTACTGCCGACGGAGTCGTCGATAACCTGCACGTACATGTGGACGTTCGACTTGAACACGGACATCCTCGGCCGTTCCGTTGTTCCGGAAATGGACTTCCGGACCGATACCTTGCGCTTGGCACGCTTTCTCAGTTTGTCATCAAGTTCTTTTACGCTCATTCCCTGCGCCTCACTTCACACCGGTCTTGCCGACCTTCCTGCGAATCTTCTCGTCCTCGTACCTGATTCCCTTGCCTTTGTACGGTTCGGGCTTCCTGAGTGACCTGACCTCGCTGGCAAACTTGCCGAGGAGGGCGCGGTCGGCGCCTGAAACGAGTACCTTCTGGCCGTTCGCTTCGACCGTGGCGGTGAGCCCCTGCGGGATCACGACCATGAAATCGCTCGAAAAGCCCAGGCTCATGACGAGGAAATTGCCCTGCACTTCGGCACGGTAGCCGACGCCGTTGATCACGAGGGTCTTCTTGAAACCCTGGGACACGCCGATGACCATGTTGTTCACGAGGTTTCGGTAGAGTCCGTGGTAGGCTTTCGCCTGCTTGGAATCGTTCTTCCTCGTGAAGATCGCGACATTGTCCGCAACGACGATTTCGACTTCAGGAATATACACCTGACTGAGTTTTCCCTTCGGCCCCTCTACCGTCACTGTGGTGGGAGTAACCGTTACCTTCACTCCCTGCGGTATCTGGACCGGCCGTATTCCGATTCTCGACATAGCTGTTCCCCTCGAATTACCAGACCGTGCAGATGAGCTCTCCGCCCACCTGCTTCTCGATGGCTTTTCTTCCGGTGATAATTCCGTCGGATGTAGAAATTATCATTGTACCGTAGCCATTGAAAACTCGCGGAATTTCCTTGTATCCGGAATAGACTCGCCTGCCCGGCTTGGACACTTTGTTCACGCCGTGCAGAACAGGGTCGTTTTCCTCGTCATACTTGAGGAATATCCTGATGATGTTGGATCCTTCAGCCTGGATCTTCTTGAAATTCTTGATGTACCCTTCAGTCTTGAGAATCTTGACGATTTCAAGCTTGAGTTTGGAGGCCATTATATCGACCTTCTCGTGACGGGCCGCACTCGCGTTGCGGATTTTTGTCAGCATGTCCGCGATGGGATCAGAAACGCTCATCGCTACCTCCTACCAGCTCGACTTCGTCACGCCGGGGATCTTGCCTTCGGAAGCGAGCTTCCGGAAACAGATTCGGCACATGTCGAATTTTCTCATATACCCTCTAGCCCTACCACAGATGTTGCAGCGCCGGACAAGACGGGTCGAATACTTCGGCTTCTTTTCAGCCTTAAGAATCATCGCCTTACGAGCCATGTACGCCTTCCTTACTTTCTGAAGGGCATGCCCAACATGCCGAGAAGGCTCTTCGCCTCCCTGTCGGTCTTCGCGGTCGTGACGATCGCGATATTGAGTCCCATCACCTTTTCAATCTTGTCGAAGTCGATTTCCGGGAAAATAATCTGCTCGTTCAGTCCGAGAGAGTAGTTTCCGTGGCCATCGAACGCATTCGCGTTGACACCCCTGAAGTCCTTGACTCGCGGGAGGGCGACATTCATGAGTCTGTCGAGGAACTCCCACATGTAGTTGCCCCTCAAGGTGACGCGGCAGCCGATCTCCTGTCCCTGGCGGATCTTGAATGTGGCTATGGACTTCCTGGCCTTGGTCTTCACCGCATGCTGGCCGGTGATGATCCTCAAGTCGGCCACGGCTGCGTCGAGGAGTTTCTTGTTCTCCTTGGCTTCGCCGACGCCCATCGAGACTATCACCTTCGCAAGCCTGGGAACCTGCATGACGGACTCGTAGCCCATTTCCTTGAAGAGTTCGGGAGCGATTTTCTCCCGGTAGATCGTTTTGAGCCTGGGCACGCGTACCGGTTCCTTCGGGCCTTTTTCCACGGCGACTTTCTCGACCGGGGCTTTCTTGGCCGCTACTTTGACCTTCGCCTCTTTTGCCGTTGCCATCAGAGGACCTCCCCGCACTTCCGGCACACCCTTTTCTTGGTGTCGCCTTCGAGCTTGTATCCGATCTTCACGGGTCCGCATTTCTTGCATACGATCATGACATTGGAAATGTGAAGCGAGGCTTCAATTTCCGCTATGCCGCCGCGATCGTTCTGGTTCTTCTTCTTCATGGCCTTCTTCATCATGTTGACGCCAGCCACTATGAGTCTTCCCTTTTCGCGGTCGATCCTGAGAATCTTGCCCTGCTTGCCCTTGTCCTTGCCGGCTATGACCTGGACAAGGTCCTCTTTCCGGAGCTTGTACTTTATTTCGGCCATATCCACTCCTTACAGGACCTCGGGGGCCAAGGAAATGATCTTCATATAATCTTTCTCCCTCAGCTCTCGGGCAACCGGTCCGAAGATGCGTTTGCCTTTCGGATTTTTGTTCGCATCGATGACGACGCAGGCGTTGTCGTCGAAGCGAATATAAGTTCCATCCGGGCGCCTGTATTCTTTATGCGTCCGAACGACCACAGCCTTCTCGATCGTGCCCTTCTTTATCGAAGAATTGGGAAGGGCTGACTTGACGGCCACCACGATGATGTCGCCGACAGAGGCGTACCTGCGACGCGTACCGCCGAGCACCTTGATGCACTGGACAGTTTTCGCGCCGGAGTTGTCAGCGACCGTGAGCATGCTTTCAACCTGAATCATATTCTTACTCCCGTTCGCCTATTTCGCCCGCTCGACGACTTCGATGAGCCGCCAGCGCTTGTCGCGGGAAAGGGGTCTGCACTCCTCCACCCGGACCGTATCGCCGATATGGGCATCATTCGTCTCGTCGTGCGCCTTCACTTTCTTGGACCTGGTCACGTACTTCTTGTAAAGCGGGTGAAGCTTGCGCATCATGATTTCGACGACGATGGTCTTGTCCATCTTGTCGGAAGCCACGACACCCTGCAGTACCTGCTTTCCTTTCTTCTCTTTCTGAACGTCGGTATCCACGATATTCTCCTCGGGCCCTTACGCCTTCTCGCCGGCGGCGGAAGTCCGCTTCGCCTGGTTAATGAGGGTCTCGGCCCGCGCGATCTGGCGGCGGAGAGTCCTCCTCTCGAGAGGGTTTTCGACATGACCGACAACCATCTGGAAGCGGAGGTCGAAATACTTCTTTCTGAGGTCTTCCCGCTTGACGAGAAGTTCCTCGAATTTCAGCTCTTTGAACGAATTCTTCATCGTCTCACTCCGTTTCCGCGCGTGTCGCGAACCTGGTCTTGACCGGAAGCTTGGAACCGGCCAGCCTCATCGCTTCTTCGGCGATCTTGGGCTCGACGCCCGCAAGCTCGAAAAGCATCGTTCCGGGACGGACGACCGCGACCCAGTACTCGGGTCCCGGCTTTCCCTTGCCCATGCGGGTTTCCAGCGGCTTCTTGGAAAATGGCTTGTCCGGGAAAATCCTGATCCAGAGCTTCCCGCCCCTCTTGATGTAGCGATTGAGGGCGATACGCGCCGCCTCGATCTGCCTGTTGGTGAGCCAGTGCGGTTCGAGGCACATGAGGCCGTACTCGCCGAAGGCGATGGTATTGCCCCTCTGCGCGTTGCCCTTTTCCTTGCCGCGCTGCTGCTTCCTGTATTTTACTCTCTTGGGTAAAAGCATAGCTTAGCTCCTTGCCCTGTCGTCGGTTCTGGGAGAGGCGGCAGCCGGACGCCTGGGGCGGCGGTCTCCGCCATCCCTTCTCTCGCCTCGCTGCTCGGCGGGAGCGCCCGCGGGCTCTCTCCTGGCCTTGCGGGCGAGCATGCCTGCATCTTCGTTCTTGTCGGCCGAGTACACCATGCCCTGATAGATCCAGACCTTCACGCCGATCTTGCCGAAGGTGGTCTGCGACTCGGCGAAACCGTAGTCGATGTCGGCACGGAGCGTGTGCAGGGGAATCCTGCCTTCCTTGAGCTCCTCGGTCCTGGACATGTCGGCGCCGCCGAGACGTCCCGAGACGCGGATCTTGCAGCCCTGGGCTCCGCCCTTGATGGCGTTCGAAATGGACATCTTGAGGGCCTTGCGGAAGGAGCCGCGGCCTTCGAGCTGTCGCGCTATGTTCTGCGCGACGATCTGGGCGTTGGTATCGGTTTTCTTGATTTCCTTGATCTTGATCTGCACCTTCTTGGTGGCGACCTTCTGGATCTCCATGCCGATTCTCTCGATGTTCGCGCCTTTCACTCCGATCAGCACGCCAGGTCTCGCGGTGTGGATGATCACGGTGATGCGCTGCGGATGGCGGATGATCTCGATCTCGGCCACGTCGGCGCCCTTGGTCTCGGGAAGCTCGCCGATGCGCTTTCGGATGTGCAGGTCTTCATGGAGGGTCTTGGCGTAGTCGCGAGGTTCGACATACCACCTGGAACTCCAGTCCTTGTTGATACCAATGCGCAGTCCGATTGGATTTACTTTATTGCCCACCTTACGCCTCCGACTTCTTGCCGATTTCTTCGACTACGCAGGAGATATGGCACATCCTCTTGATGAGCATGTCGGCCCTGCCGCGAGCGCGGAACCACACCCTCCGCATCTTCGGACCCTCGTCGATTCGGAGCTCCTTGATGTAGAGCATATCCTCGCCGAGCTTGCGATTGGCGTTGAGCGCGTTGGACGCCGCGGAGACGACCACTTTCTTGATGAGCGAAGCACCCTTCTGCGGCATATTGTCGAGAATGGCAATGGCGTCGGTGTAGGGCTTCAGCCTGACCAAGTCCGCGACGGGGCGGATCTTGAACGGCGAACCCATGAGCCATTTTGCTGTAGCTCGGTATCCGGTCTTTTCAATCATGGTCACACCCCTATTTCTTCTCGGCTTTCTTGTCGCTGCCTGCATGACCGCGGAAAATGCGGGTAGGAGCGAACTCGCCGAGCTTGTGACCGACCAGGTTCTCGGTCACGTAGACCGGGACCCAAGTCTTGCCGTTATACACCGAAATCGTCTGACCGACCATTTCGGGGATAATCGTCGAAGTCCTGGAGTAGGTCTTCACCATTTTCTTGTCTCCGGACTTGCTTACCTCAGTCACTTTCTTGTACAGGCTCTTCTCGATGAAGGGCCCCTTCTTTACGGACCTTGACACGAGTATGCTCCTATCTTACTTACGGCGCTTCGTGATGAAGCGACCAGACGGCTTATGAGTATCGCGCGTCTTGTAACCCTTCGCCGGCTGTCCCCATGGAGACACGGGCTGCTTGTATCCCTTTCCTCGGCCTTCTCCACCACCGTGCGGGTGATCGACCGGGTTCATGACCGTGCCGCGGACCGTCGGCCTGATGCCAAGCCATCTGCTTCGACCCGCCTTGCCGATCCGCTCGTTCATGTGCTCTTCGTTTCCGACCGTGCCGATGGTGGCGACACATTTCTTGAACACCATGCGGAGTTCGCCGGAGGGCAGCTTCAGGACGATGTAGTCGCCCTCGGTACCCGCGAGCAGGGCGCTGGCTCCCGCCGAACGGGCAAGCTGTCCGCCCTTGCCGAGCGTGAGCTCGACGTTGTGGACGGTGAAGCCGAGAGGAATGTTCTCCAGAGGAAGCGCGTTGCCCACTTCCAGGGACGCCTGGGGACCGGACATGATCTTCTGTCCGACCTTGAGGCCCTGAGGGCTGATGATATAGCGCTTCTCCCCATCGGCGTAGGTGACCAAGGCGATGTTGGAGGTTCTGTTGGGATCGTACTCGATGGAAGACACGGTGCCCGGAATCCCGAACTTGTCGCGTTTGAAATCGATGACCCTGTACTTGCGCTTGTGCCCTCCGCCGTGATGCCTGACCGAAATCCTGCCGTTGGAGGCGCGACCGCCGGTGCTCGACTTACCCTTGGTAAGGGATTTTTCGGGATTGCTCCGATTCGCGGTAATCTCGTCGTTCACCACCTGGACCCGGTGGCGCAGACCCGGCGTGAGGGGTCTGAAAGTCTTTATACCCATATATTCCCCTTACTTCCTTACGCGCCTTCGAAAACACGGATCGATTCGCCCTTGGGCAGCTTCACGATCGCTTTTTTCCATTCGGCGGTTCTACCAGGCCGACCCCTCAGCCGCTTCGGCTTGGAAGTGACGTTGATGATTCGGCAGCTTACCGGATGCACGTTGAAGATTCTCCGGACGGCTTCCATCACCATGATCTTGTCGGCGCGCGAATCGACCTTGAAGACGTACTGGCCTTCCTCGCGCATGAGATTGCTCTTCTCGGAGAGCACCGGTTCGATCAAAATCGAATTGTATTCCATATTCGGCGCTCCTTATCAGTTCGCGTAGAACTCGTTGAGCTGCTTCGCGGCCGACTCAAGGACGATGATCTTCCTTCCGTAGAAGAGATCGTGGGCTCTGAGCCTGTTGAACGAGAGGTAGCTCAGCCAGGGAATGTTCCTCGCGGCACGCTTGACCATAGGATCATCGTCTCTGAGGATGAGGACGGTTCTCAGCGGCGTCTTGGCATCGACGAAGGAAGAGAGGGCCTTTACGAGGTCCTGGGTCTTCCCCGATTCGATCGTGAAATCCTCGATGACGGCGAGCGTTCCATCCTGAGCCTTGAGGCTGAGAATTGTCTTGAGCGCCAGGCGCTTGGCCTTCCTGGGCATCATGTAGGAGAAGTCACGGGGCTTGGGGCCGAAGGAAATGCCGCCGCCCACGTACACGTTGGATTTCGTGTCGCCGTGGCGGGCGCGTCCGGTGCCCTTCTGGCTGTAAGGCCTTCTGTTGGTGCCGTGAACCTCGCTCCTGTCCTTGGTGGATGCCGTTCCGAGCCTCGCGTTGGCCAGCTCGTTGTTGATGGCATAATAGATAACATCTTCATTGACGGGAAGCCCGAAGACGGCTTCGGAAAGCTCAAGAGTCCTGAGCTCCTTCCCCTCGGTGGAAACAACTTTACTTTCCATTGGGTCCTCCGCCTTCAGTTCTTCTTGATCGCTTTACGAACAAGAACATCGCAATTACGCGGACCAGGAAGGGCCCCGCGAACCAAAACCACGCCCTTTTCGGCGTCTACCTTGACGACCTTGAGGTTCAAAACCGTCACGCGCTCGCGTCCCATCCTGCCGGGGAGCTTGATATTCTTAAAGCTCTTGTGCGGATAGGTGCTCTGTCCCGTGGATCCCGGCTCCCTGTGGAACTTGGAACCGTGGGTGGCGCGGCCGCCTCCGAAACCCCAGCGCTTGACGACGCCCTGGAATCCCTTTCCCTTGGAAGTCGCCGTCACGTCGACGTAGCGGATGCCTTCGAGAAGGGTGACGTCGAGCTTTTCGCCGACCTGCACGTCTTTCTCGAAATCGCGCATCTCGCGAAGGATCCTGGTGGCCGCGATGCCTTCGGGGAACTGGCCGCCGTAGGGCTTCGTGACCCTGGTCTTCTTCTTCTCGTAGACTCCGACCACGATTGCGTCGTAGCCATCCTTGTCGGTGGTTTTCTTTCCGACGATAACATTGG
>CAZRYP010000006.1:8843-28373 GCA_964604295.1 uncultured Treponemataceae bacterium | reverse complement strand
AAAGCGGTACGTGAGCTGGGTTCAGAACGTCGTGAGACAGTTCGGTCCCTATCTGCCACGGGCGTTGGATGGTTGAGAGGAGCTGTTTTTAGTACGAGAGGACCGAAATGGACGAACCTCTGGTTTACCAGTTGTCCTGCCAAGGGCACGTGCTGGGTAGCCACGTTCGGAAGGGATAACCGCTGAAAGCATCTAAGTGGGAAGCCCACCTCGAGATGAACCATCCCTGAGGATTTAATCCTCCTGAAAGCACCAGGGAGACTACCTGGTTGATAGGGTGGAGATGTACGCGCAGTAATGCGTTCAGTCGACCACTACTAATCTGCTGTGAGGCTTGACCATATTATCCTTCACTTTTATGTCTTGTCGCTTCTTTGTCACATTCTCGGAATATCGCGTGTCGCGCACCGCTCGGCGACCGATCAGACACATAAGTTCTTAAGCTACACACTGCTTCCCTTGCACCAGGAACGCCTCTATGGCGCTCCTGCATGAACGGCCTACAACGCCGTTCATGGCACCTCGTTTTTTTCAGGTAATTATGCCTGGTGACTATTGTGAAGAGGCCACACCCGTTCCCATTCCGAACACGGAAGTTAAGCTCTTCAACGCCGATGGTACTGCCTTCGCGGTGGGAGAGTAGGTCGTCGCCAGGCTTTTTTTATTTTCCGCATTCAACCTCGAATTCCAATTCTTCTTGTCCCTGACATCCTTCCGATGATACAATCCCCCCCAATGATACCGCTTTATTGTTCATTCATACGCCGGAAGGACATGGATACTGTCCTGGGTTGCCTGGTGACCGATTCGATCGGGCCTGGCGAATATACGGAAAAATTCATCAGGAATGCGAGAGAGGTCTTCGGGTATGAGGCTGCGGTCGCGATGCGCAGCCCCTACCTTGCTCTTGCGGCCGCCCTCAGGAAATTCGGACTCCCTGCGGGCGCGAAAATAGCGCTGAGCCCTTTGGCGCCCTTCTATCAGCTCAGCGTCGTGGAAGAACTGGGCTTCACGCCCTGCTTTATGGATCACGATCCCGTCTCGGGATTGCCCGACCTCCAGGCGGCACGAACTAAGGCCTGCTCGGCGATCATTCTCTTCGAGGCATTCGGGATGCTCCCGGAAAAAAGCGCCGTCGCCGACGCCGGATTGCCGGTGATCGAGGACATGACCCAGGCACTGGGAGCCTTCAGGGGAGACACGAAAGCGGGGTCCCTCGGGAATTTCGCGATCTACGGTCTTGAACAGGGCTCGCCTGTCACTTCCGGCGGGGGCGCCCTTCTCTTCGCTTCCGCGAGGCGGGATGCCCCAGTCATCAGAGGAATGGCCGATACCTTGTCGAAGGAAGTGGCGCTTACGGATTTCAACGCCGCCCTCGGACTCGCCCAGCTGAGGGATCTTCACAACACCCTCGCGAGGCGCAAGGAACTTGAGGAGAGCTTCCAGCAGGAACTGGCCAGGACGAAGCACAGGACCTTCAAGCAGGACAACGACGGGCAGGGTGGACTCTACGCTTTTCCCGTTGTCCTGGAATCCGGGATGAAGGATGTCATCATCCACGCGAAAAGAAATGGAGTTGAAGCGGCGCCAGCCTTCGAGGAGAGTATAATCTCGGGGGACGACTTTCCCGCGGATGAATGCCCCGGAGCCAGAGCGCTTTCCATGCGCTGCATACTATTCCCCCTGCATGAGAAGATAAGCGTAAAAGACGCGGGGATTCTCGCAAAGGTTCTGGCGACGCTTCCTTGAGGAGGAAACATGAGTCATTCCAGCGTCAAGGGCGGGAAAGCCCTGGTTGTCGCGAATTTGCTCAAGGATGACGCCGCGGGAGAAAGCGTTGCCGCTTCGAGGGAGCTGGAGGGCAGGGGATGGAATGCCACGATCTTCGGCTTCGAAGGCAATCCTGAGGGCATACCCGATTTTGACGGCTACGATCTGATCATAAGCCTGGGAGGAGACGGAACCCTGCTTTTCGTCGCCAGGCTTGCGGCCCCTCGCGGCATACCCGTCCTTCCGGTTAATCTCGGTACACTGGGATTCATCGCCGCCAACCGCAAGGATTCCTGGAAGGAGACTTTCGACTCCTGGCGCGGCGGCGACATCCTGCCCTCCGCCAGGATCATGCTGGATATAGCCATCGTCAGGGCAGGGCTCCGCATAGGATCATACTGCGCTCTGAACGACGGGGTCGTATCCTCCCAGGGCATCGCCAAGATGATACGGCTCTGCCTCAGCGTGAACGGAGATAAATTCGGATCCTACAGGGCCGATGGCCTCATCGTGTCCACGCCGACAGGTTCGACCGCCTACAATCTGGCGGCAGGCGGGCCGGCCCTTCATCCGGAAATGCCGGCCATGGTGATAAATCCCATCTGCCCCTTTACACTTGCGTCCAGACCTCTGGTCCTCCCATCCACGGAAAAAGTGGATGTGACCATCGACGAGACGCGTCGTTCCGGAGCCATGCTCACCGTCGACGGCCAGGAGACCCTGGGACTCGAAAAGGGAGATATTGTCCAGTTCCGGAGGGCGCCGCGTGATGCCCTCCTCGTCGTTCCGCGCGAGAGCATATTTTTCACCGCATTGAGGACGAAGCTCGGCTGGGCAGGTGATGCCAATGCTTGAGCATCTCTCCGTACGCGATTTTGCCTTGATAGACGAGGCTGAGGTCGATTTCCCCGAAGGCCTCGTACTCTTCACCGGGGAAACCGGAGCGGGGAAATCCCTGATCGTTGGCGCCCTGGGATTCCTCTTCGGCGGAAGGGGTGACTCGGGCCTCATCCGCGAAGGATCCGAAGAATGCAGGGTCTCGGCCATTCTCGATGTCGGCGGCAACCCGGCGGCGCTCGCGTGGCTTGCCGAACACGACATACCTGACGAAGGGGGGAGTCTCACCCTGAGGCGGGGGCTGAAAAGCGGCGGGAGGTCATATGCCTACATCCAGAATATCGCCGTAAGCCGATCAGATCTGGCCGCCTTCACTTCCCTTATCGCCGATATCCACGGACAACATGAACATCAGAGTCTTCTCGACAGGGACAGCCATCTCGCTTTCCTGGACAGCTTTGCCGGCCTCGAAGAGGACAATGCCTCCTACAAGGCCGGTTACGAAGCCTGGGCAGCCCGCCTCAGGGAATATCGAAGAAGACTGGCCGAAGCCGAAAAAAGGGAGAGGGAGCAGGACATCCTGGCCTTTTCCGTCGGGGAGATCCACGGGGCGAAGATCAAGCCGAACGAAGACGAAGAGCTCATCAGGGAAGAAAGGTTGCTCTCCCAGCACGAAAAGCTCTTCGCGGCGGTCAGGAACGCGGCGGATGCCCTCATGCATATCAGGCAGGGCGAATCCGAGGGGGCGGTGGGATCCTTGAAGAAGGCAAGGACCGGAATGGACGCGGCCAAAGAGATCGATCCCGGGCTCTCGGAGTTTTCGGCGAGGCTTGAAAACGCCTATTTTGAGGTCGAGGATATAGCGGAGAGCGTTTCCGCCTACTTGGAAGGGTTGAAATTCGATCCTGAGCGTCTGGAGGCGATCGAGGACAGGCTGGCGGAGCTCAAGCGGCTCAAGAAAAAGTACGGTCCGAGCCTCGCCGATGTGCTCGCCCGGGGAGAGAAAGACGCCGCTGCCATGGAGGCGTTTTCCTCGTGGAAGGAAGACAGGATCGAACTGGAGAGGGAAATTGCCGAACTGAAGAAAACGGTGCTCGCGAAGGCCGAGGAGCTTTCACGAAAGCGCGCGGACGCGGCCAAAGGATTCTCCCGGCAGGTGGAAACCATCCTGTCAAAACTCGGGATGTCCCATGCGCGTCTTCCCGTCGCCATATCCCCGCTGAAATCTGATTCTGGCAAGCTTCTTCTTTCCCCAAGGGGGATGGACGATGTGGAATTCCTCATCGCCCCCAACCTCGGGGAGCCGCCCAAGCCTCTCGCGAAGATAGCCTCGGGCGGCGAACTGTCCCGAGTCGCCCTCGCCATCAAGGCGGTGCTCTCCTCCAAGGATACCGTCGACACTCTGATCTTCGATGAAATAGACACGGGCATAGGCGGGGAGGTCGCCGTGGCCGTCGGGTCCTATTTGAAAGGAATTTCCCGGTTCAGGCAGGTTCTCTGCGTCACTCATCTGGTGTCGATAGCCGCAAGGGCCGATGCCCACTATATGGTGGACAAGAAGGTCGAGAACGGGCGCACCGTCACCAGGATAGACAGGCTGGAAGGGCGCGGGAAGGAAGAGGAAATATCCAGGATGCTCGCGGGGGACAGGGACGGAGCGGCCTCTCTCGCCTATGCCGCAGAACTCCTCAAGCGTTCCTCAGGGAGCCAGATCGTGGAGGGCGTCGAAGGGAAATAGGGCTCCGATCGTGGTGAGGACCCGGTTTTCCGCCGAATTGCCGAACTGGACAGGCGCTTCGTGAGGGAAGAATTCGGAGAGAACCTGCCTGCAGGCCCCGCAGGGACTGACGGCGTAGGAGGCATCCGGCGTGGCGATGGCTATGGCCCTGAAATCGCGCTTGCCCGCGCTGACCGCCGACACGACGGCGCTCCGCTCCGCGCATATGGTGAGTCCGAAGGATCTGTTCTCCACATTGGCGCCGGATACTATGGATCCGTCCCCGCAGAGGATGGCGGCTCCGACTCGGAATTTCGAATAGGGGGAATAAGCCCTCAAAGCGGCTTCCTGCGCGACGCGGAAGAGCATTTCATCATTTTCCATCTCGATCGCCTTCTTGTGTTGACAGCTGGAACAATAACTATATACCATTCTATCACTTGAACACAACAACGATGGAAAAATGGGAAACCGCCTGAAATCCTCGAGAACCCGCCCCCGGCGCGGTCGCATAGGCTGGATAGCCGCCCTCGCTTCTCTCCTTTACCTCTTCCTCGCTTCCAGGGTCCTTCTCCAGGATCCCCTGCTCGAACTGCTGGAGTCGGTTCCCCTGAAGGACAAGGGTGGGGCTGACGCGGGGGCCAGTCCGACTTCTTTCGAGATCCGGGACCGTTCGTTCCTCCTCCGTCAGGACCAGCAAGGCGTCGCCGAGATGGACAAATCGGGGAAAGTGCTTTGGTCCAGGGAATTCGGCGCCTTGATGACGACTCCCTCCATCTCCTCGTCCTTGTCGGCCTGGGGTCTCCTGGATGGATCTATACAGATACTGGACAGGGACGGCGCTCTCCTCCATGACCTGAGGCCGGCCACCAAGGGCGTCGTATCGAAGTACCCCTGCGTCTACGCCGTCGCCGTCCCGGAAAACGGGGAATCGGTAGCGGTATTGTACGGCCTCGATCCCCAATACTTCCTCGTCTTTGTCAGGAAGGGGGATATGTACGAGCTCGCGCACAGGATCGAGATGAAGCGGCAGGTCCGGAACGCCCAGGCCGCATCCTTTTCGGCGAGCGGTTCCTGTGTCGTCGCAAGGACGGCCGATGGGCTCGCCTACTACGACACTGTCCTGGAAAGAGGACAGATCATCCAATCCCGGAATTTCTCGGGAGAACTCGAACTCAGGATCGAGCCTATAGGAGCAGACGGCTTCGCCTTCCTCGCCGCGAAAGGCGATGAACGCTTTGCAGGACTGATACGAAGAGGATCCCTGGAAGCTCTCTTCCCCGTAGGGAAGGGCAGTGCCGGACTCTCGGCCGAAGGCGACGTCATAGAAATATGGGATGACCACTACATCCACCGATACGGGAAGGCGAAACGGTGAAGGCGGGCAAAAGGTTCGGTGTCGGCCTCCTCGTTCTCGGTCTCTCGGCACTATGCTTAGGGGTTCACGGGCAGAAGGCGGTTTTGGGCATCGATCCCTCCGGCGCCCATGTGCTTTTCGGTTCACCCGAAGCGCTGCGGGACGTACCGCCGGATTCTGCCGGCACCAGCTATCTGCAGACAGGGACGCTCCTCTCCGGCGAGGGAGGGAATGCCGTCGCCGCGGGGGACGGCATACTTCTCTTCATCCAGGGGAAGGAAACTCTCTCTGGCGGCATGTTCCGGGCGGGCGGAGGAATCCTGGCCTTGGTCCATGAGGACGGCTTTGTAAGCCTCTATTCCGGCGAAACCTTTCTGCCCAATCAGGCTTCCGCGGAACTCATGGCCCGAGGCTCAGCCATCGGAAGCCTTCCCCCCGCCTCGGGCTCGGCCGTCCCGAAGTATCTCCTGCGCGTATTCGATGGGGCTTCGGGGCTCTGGGTAAACCCGGCTTTTTTCATGCCCGGCCTGCAGGACAAGGCTCCGCCCAGAATCGAAGAGCTGGCGTTGCTGGACCGGCAGGGCAGGTACTACATCGCCGAAAACCTCAAGAGGGGAACACAGAGGATACCCCAGGGAGACTACACGCTCGCCGTTCGGGTCGTCGATCCCCTCTATTCCAAGGGGGCTGTATCGGGTATCTTCCGGTTGAAAATCCTTCTCGACGGACAGATTGTGTCGGACAGGAAATTCGATTCGGCACGGATCACGGCCCAGGGACTTTCCTTCCTGGAGCTCGAGGCTCCATCGTCGAAAATAGTGGACGATGAGGGCCGCCTGGTCCTGGGGACTCAATTCATCGCGCGCGGAACGCATATCCTCGAGTTCTTCGCCTACGATTTTGCCGGAAACGCGGGGAGCTTCATGTGGAAATTCTCGGCCGAGTAAGGACCAGGAGCTTTGCCCGCGGGATTGCGTGGGCGCACGCGCGAAGAGTACAATAAATCATGGCGGATTACCCTTATATCGGCGAAAACATCGAGTTATTACAAAAAAGGATACAAGCTGCATCAATCCGCGCCGACAGAAATCCGGACGATATCTCCTTTCTGGCCGTATCCAAATTCCATCCTCTGGAAGCGGTGAAGGAAGCCTACAGACATGGAATTCGACGATTCGGAGAGAACAGGGTGCAGGAAGCGATGGGCAAAATCACGCCGGAAGTCCGCTCGGAGATGCCTGGAATCACCCTGGACATGTTGGGAACGCTCCAGGGCAATAAGATAGGAAAGGCTTTGGAGGCATTCGACAGCATCCAGTCGGTGAGTTCCCTCGCGCTGCTCGAAGGCATAGCCAAAAGACTAGTGCTCAGGGAGAAGATCCTGGACATATTTCTGGAGATGCACACAGGCGAGGCTTCAAAATCGGGCTTTCCCTCGACCGAAAGCCTTTTCGAAGCGGTAGGAACCTATGTGTCGCTCAAGGAAAGGGAAAGAGGCGCGAATGGAGTTCCCTGCCCGATGCGCCTCGTCGGGTTGATGACCATGGCTCCTTTCACCGATGACGAGGAATTGATCCGCGCTTCCTTCAGGCGGCTCTACGGGGCCGCGGAACAGATAAGGGAGCGTTTCGATCTTCCCGGATTCGACCAGCTGTCCATGGGCATGAGCAACGACTTCGAAATCGCCGTCGAGGAAGGCGCGACTTTGCTTCGCATAGGCAGCGCCATTTTCGGGGCCAGGTCATGAGGAGCGCCGCCGGAGCTATGTCCTCATTCCGCAGGCTGCCCAGGAATGCCCTCGCCATCCTCCTCATCGTAGGCTTCAGCCTCTCCGGCCTGTCGGGCCTCTCCTGCCAGGAAGCGGTGGAAACGCCGGCCGGGAGCAGCCTCTCCCCGACGCCCATTCCCAGGACCTATGAGGGAACAGAACCGGTAAGGACGGAAAGCCGGGCGGGAGCAGCCATCTGGAGGGCGACAATCATCGCCGCGGGCGCCTTTCCCTTCGCGTATTTCTATTCCAATTTCATATTCGACTCGGTCCGGTTCGCCGGCAGCGGATTCGATACGCAGTATGCGCCATGGCCTATGAAAACCCAATTTTCGGCCGAAGTGAGCACAGGGGAGACTTTCGCGCGCCTGGGGGTATCCCTCGGCCTCTGCGCGGTAGTCTGCATCCTCGATGCACTGATCCCGGGCAAGTGACCCGCGGGCGCGGGTCGATGGACCTCGCCTCGCAGGCCCACCTCGCAGGCCCACCTCGCAGGCCCAAGCTTGACATCCGACTGCCTCATATCTACTATTGCTCTGTTCTTCATCCTGACTCTTATGGGGCGGTTACATGTCCGATACGAACAGCGAAGCGGAAGGCTTCAACCTCGACGATGCCATTCGCAAAGTGCCCGGATTTCCGAAACCGGGCATACTTTTCTACGACATAACCAGCATACTTACCAATCCGGACGCTTTCGCCTACTGCATAGACTCCATGATGAAGCTGTACAGGAACGCGGGGATAGACGCGGTCGCCGCGATCGAGTCACGAGGCTTCGTCATCGCGGCTCCATTCTGCGTCAGGATGGGGCTGCCCCTCCTCCTCGTGAGGAAGAAGGGGAAGCTCCCTGGTCCGACAGTATCGCAATCCTATGACCTGGAATACGGCACCGATACCCTGGAGATGCGCGTCGACGACATCAAGCCGGGCAGCAGATTCCTCATCGTGGACGACCTGATCGCCACGGGGGGAACCATCAACGCGACAAGCGCGATGATCCGCAGGTGCGGAGCCGAGCCGGTGAGGGCTTTTTCCGTGATCGGACTCCCCTTCCTGAATTACATGGAAACGGTCAGGGACCTGCCCATCGACACGCTTATTGAGTATTTTGGAGAGTAGACAAGGAGCATTCCGATGCTGACTCAGCTCGATAAAAACCCGAAATGGAGGGGAAGGCGGGGTCCTGTCCTCCTCGTGATAATGGACGGTGTGGGTTACGGCGAATACAGGGACGGCGACGCGGTGGCCAGCGCCGACATGCGTCATTTCAGATCCCTCGAGGCTTCATCGCCCGCGACGAGGCTCAAGGCCCATGGCAAGGCCGTAGGCCTGCCCACTGACGAGGATATGGGCAATTCCGAGGTGGGGCACAACGCCATAGGTTGCGGAAGAGTCTTCGCCCAGGGAGCCAAGCTCGTGGGCGCATCGATCCGGAGCCGTGCCATGTTCTCCGGCCGAGTCTGGAAGGAGCTCGTGGCCAAGGTCAGCGGTACGGGCGGCACCTTGCATTTCATCGGCCTGTTTTCGGACGGCAATGTCCATTCCCACCTCGACCATCTCAAGGCGATGATAGAACAAGCCGCCTCCGAAGGCGTGGGAAGGATCAGGATCCATGCGCTGCTGGACGGGAGGGATGTCGGATCGCAGAGCGCCCTGGAGTATATTCTGCCCTTCGAGGAATTCCTGGCAGGATTCAACGAAGCCGGCAAGGATTACAGGATCGGTTCGGGAGGCGGCCGTCAGTACATCACGATGGATCGATATGGCGCGAACTGGGATATGGTGAAGCGGGGCTGGGACTGCCACGTCAAAGGTCTGGGACGCCGCTTTTCAAGCGCGAGGCAGGCAGTGGAAGCCTACAGGGTGGAAAATCCGCAGCTCATCGACCAGGATATGGGCGAGTTCGTCATAGCCGACGAGTCAGGTCCCATAGGCACCATCAGGGATGGCGACAGCGTCGTCTACTTCAATTTCCGGGGAGACAGAGCCATCGAGATCACGAACGCCTTCGAGGATGAGGATTTTTCCAAGTTCGACCGCGGCATCAGGCCCGACGTGTATTACGCGGGCATGATGCAGTACGACGGAGACCTAGGCGTGCCGCTGAACTATCTCGTGACGCCGCCCGCCATCGATCGCACCGTGGGCGAATACCTTGCGGCCTCGGGCATAAAGTCCTTGGCCATCTCCGAAACCCAGAAATACGGACATGTGACATACTTTTTCAACGGCAACCGCACGGGCAAATTTTCCGAAACCCTCGAGGACTATGTCGAGGTGCCGAGCGACCGCGTCCCCTTCGAGCAAAGGCCCTGGATGAAATGCGCGGAGATCACCGACAAGGTGATTCAAGCGATAGAGTCGGGCAGGTACCGCTTCATCCGCCTCAACTTTCCCAACGGGGACATGGTGGGCCACACCGGGGTCTTCCAGTCGGTCGTCTGTTCGATGGAAGCCATGGATATCCAGCTCGGCCGGCTCGCCGACGTCATCAGCCGGGCCGGGGGTATCATGGTGCTCACCGCCGATCATGGAAATTCGGACGACATGCTCGAACACGACAAGAAAACCGGAAAGCCTCTTCTCGACAAGGACGGCAATGTCAGGGCCAAGACCAGCCACTCCCTCAATCCCGTGCCCTGCGTCATCTACGACCCGGAATCCAGGGACGAGTACGATCCCGTACTGGCGGGCGACAGGGGCATTTCCAGCCTGGCCGCAACCTGCATGGAGCTCCTGGGCTTCATCCCACCCGCGGACTATGATCCTTCGGTGCTTTCGATGAAAGCCTGAGAAGGGGAGATAAAAGTCCGATGCTTGAGATCGAGCTGAAGGCCGTCGTCCGCGACTGGTCAGGCGTTGAAAGCCTCCTCGAGGGATTCATGGGCTTTGCGGGCGAGATCGACAAGAAGGACGAGTACTGGTCCCTTCCTATGGCTTCCTCCTTCATGCCGGCGGCGGGCTTCAGGCTTCGGCTGCGCACCGAGCCGGGCAAAGCCACCGTGACCTTCAAGGAAAAAACCTATACCGACAACATCGAAGTGAACAAGGAAGTGGAATTCGGCATCCTGGACGCGGAGGCTTTCCGCAACTTCCTGGACAAGATGTCGGCCAGGCTTCTCTACAGGAAGAGGAAAACAGGGAAGGCCTGGGCGGGCGAGGGCGGGATCGTCGCGGAGCTCGTACGGGTGGAAGGGCTCGGGGACTATCTCGAAGTCGAGATCGTCAAAGAGGAAGATGCCGAAATCGATGTGGAGGCCATAAAAAAGAGCCTGGTCGAGGTGCTGGAACGATGTGGACTTCCCGCTTCGGCTATCGAGGCGAGGCCGTACTCCCAACTTCTCGGCATGCCGAGATACTGAAGGCGGCGGGAAGATCTGGGCGCTGCAGGGTTCGAACCTGCGACCTACTGGGTGTAAACCAGCCGCTCTGACCAGCTGAGCCAAGCGCCCCGAAGCCTCGTCACAGGGGCGAAGCGTGCAGAAAGTACCATATTTGCGTGAGAGGGTCAATACAGGTGGATTCCCAGCCCAAAGGCATAATGACGCTAGGCCATGTGCTCGTCGACGGCATCGGAAGCGCTTCGAAGGCGTTTCTCGATCGCTATGGCCATCTTCCCTCGCCCATCCATATCGATCCGGAAGGGATGGAGGAGTTGCGGGCATTTCTTGCCGGAGAGGGGAAAGGCTCGGGGGAGGATGTCTCCTGGAGCCTGGGGGGAGGGGCGGCCGTCGCGGCCAGGACAGCCGGTGCTTTGGGCTTTCACGCCGAGGTATGGGCCAGCGTGGGGCGGGACGAAGGGGGACGATTCCTGGCTGAGGAGCTGGCCGCCGCGGGCGTTGAGGCGCGTTTTATCCTATCCGGTAAGCCGACGGGTCTGTTCTGCTCTCTCGGAACGCACGAGGGGGAGAGGAAGCTTATCGTCAGTCCGGGCGCGGCGAGGGATGTGCGCCTTGTGAGGATTCCCTCCGGCGCCTTCCGCCCCGGCTGGGTCTTCCATATCGACGGCCTCCTGATCGACGAAATCCTCTGGCTTTCATCCCTGGCGGAGAGGGCGAAAGCGGCGGGCATGGTCTTGTCGATGGATATTTCCACCGAGGGAAACGCGAGGACCCATGGCCGCGCGCTGAGGGATTTCGCCGAAAAGTACTGCGATCTGGTCTTCGCCAATGAAAAGGAGTTCGAGGCGATGGGAGGAAGCCCTGACCCGGACGCGGATTCCGGAACGGCATGGGTGGTGAAGAGAGGCGGAAGAGGCGCCGCCCTCCTGCGGGGCGGGCGATGGATCGAAGCCGCCGCCTTCCATCGGGAACCAGTGGATGATACGGGAGCAGGAGACGTCTTTTCGGCGGGATTCCTCTGCGCCAGGCTCGAAGGACGGACTGGCCCGGAATGCCTGAGGTTCGGAAACGCCGTGGCGGCGGCTGCCATAGGCTATGTGGGATCGACCGTTCCTCCCGAGGTTCTAAAGAGGGCTTTCGAAGATGGGAGTTTTGCGTCAGGCAATTATAATTCTATATAATATATAAATATACAAATTTTTCGCCAACCCCGGTTCTGTCAAGGAAAGCTTGCCGAATCCAATCAATTTCCTTAGATTGTAATAGATGCTTTCCAGACCGCCGGCCAAGGCGTGGGATAGCCAGCACAACCTGACCAGGAGCCGATATGCCTGACAACGAGATAATCCCCATCGACCAGATCCTGCCCAACAAGCTGCCAGTCATCACCCTCATCGGACGCCCTATTTTCCCGGGTATCTTCACCCCCATCATGATCGCGAACCAGCCGGACATGCATATCGTCGAGCAGGCCATCCAGGCTGACGGCATGTTGGGCCTCGTCCTCTCGAAGGAAGAGACGGACACTCTCTCGGCCGACAACCTTTTCACGGTGGGAACCGTCGCCAAGATCGTCAAGAAGATAAACCTCCCCGACGGCGGCATCAATATCTTCATCTCGACCTTGAAGCGCTTCAAGATAAAGAAGTTCCTATCCAGGGATGCGCCCATCGTGATAGCGGCGAGCTATCTCGACGACATCAACGACGACACCGACGAGATAAAAGCCCTGACGAGGGCTCTCCTGAGCGAGATGAAGCAGATTTCCGAAAACAATCCTCTTTTTTCCGAAGAGATGCGCCTCAATATGATCAATATCGATCATCCGGGGAAAATCGCCGATTTCATCGCATCCATCCTCAATATCGACAAGAAGGAACAGCAGAAAGTCCTGGAAACCCTGGACGTGCATGAAAGGATGGAACTGGTCCTCATCTACATCAAGAAGGAACAGGAACTGCTCCGCATCCAGAAGAAAGTGCAGGGGGAGATAAACGAGAAGATAGAGAAGAGCCAAAGGGAGTACTTCCTCAAGGAGGAGCTGAAAGCCATCAAGCAGGAGCTGGGCCTCCCTTCCGACGCCAAGAGCTCGGACTACCAGAAGTTCAAGGCGAAGATAGAATCCTTCAAGTTCGAGGGGGAGGTGAGGGACCAGGTCCAGCAGGAGCTGGAGAAGTTCAACCTGATGGATCCTTCCTCCAGCGAATACATCGTCACGCGGAACTGGCTGGAGCTCATATGCTCCCTGCCCTGGACTTCGCCCCTCTCGAATGATTTCGACATGGCGGAAGCCCAGAAGACCCTCGAAAACGATCACTACGGCCTCAACGACGTGAAGGACAGGATCGTGGAATACCTCGCGGTGCGGAAGCTCAAGAAGGATTCCAAGGGCTCCATCCTCTGCCTTGTCGGTCCTCCGGGCGTAGGCAAGACGAGCGTGGGCAGATCCATCGCCCGCGCCATGGGCAAGCAGTTTTTCCGATTCAGCGTGGGGGGCATGAGGGACGAGGCCGAGATAAAGGGCCACAGGCGGACCTATGTGGGCGCCCTGCCCGGCAAGATCATCCAGGGACTCAAGATCAGCAAGTCCAAGGATCCCGTCTTCATGATCGACGAGATAGACAAGATGGGGGTCTCGTATCAGGGGGATCCGTCGAGCGCCCTCCTGGAAGCCCTGGACACGGAGCAGAATTTCAGCTTCCGCGATCATTACCTGGACCTGCCCTTCGACATATCCAACATCTTCTTCATCACGACGGCCAACACGCTGGACAGCATTCCCAGGCCTCTGATCGACAGGATGGAGATAATCCAGATCTCCGGCTATGTCGACAGCGAGAAGCTCGAAATAGCCAAGCATTATCTCATCCCCAAGAGTCTGGACAGGAACGGGCTCAAAAAGAGCGATGTGCGCTATACCCGCGACGCCCTGTTGTTCATCGCCGAATCCTATGCCCGCGAGGCTGGAGTCAGGAATTTCGAAAAGCACCTGGACAAGATACACAGGAAGCTGGCCAAGGCTCTCGTCCTGGACAATCCGGAGGGACTCAGGGGGAAAGCAGTCATCGACAAGCCCGCGATACTGAAGTATCTCGGCAAGCCCCTCTTCCGCGAAGACGACATCAAGAAAGTCACGAGACCGGGCATGTCGGTGGGCCTGGCCTGGACCAGCATGGGCGGGGATACGCTCATCATCGAGGCTGTGGCCAACCCGGGCAAGGAAAGCTTCAAGCTCACCGGCCAGATGGGTTCGGTCATGCAGGAATCGGCCAGCATCGCATACACCTATGTGAGAAGCATCGCGGCGCAGAATTTCGGGGTTGGAGCGGACTACTTCGAGGGAAGGCAGATCCACCTCCATATCCCCGAAGGGGCGACGCCCAAGGACGGCCCTTCGGCGGGCATCACCATGGCCATGGCTCTTCTCTCCCTCGTCGTCAGGAAAAAGATCAGGGACAGGCTGGCCATGACGGGCGAACTATCCCTGACAGGCCAGGTTCTCCCCATCGGCGGCCTCAAGGAAAAGACCGTGGCGGCGAGAAGGAACAAGATAAGGGAGATAATAATCCCCGCCGCCAACGCGAACGATCTCGACGACATACCCGAGCACGTGAAGAAAGGGATTACCTTCCATCCCGTGGAAAGAATGGAAGAGGTCATCGAAATAGCCTTCGGTTGATGATACAATCGCGGGCATCATGAAGACGATGCCCGTTTTTTGCGGCCGGGATTGCGGCGGCGATGCCTGCCCCCTCGTGGCGGACCTGGAGGACGGCAGGGTCCTGAGGGTGCGCCACAACCCGGCGGCAGGTTCTTACCTGCGGGGATGCCCCAAGGGCTTCGCCCTGCCTCACTTCCACTATTCGCCCCAGCGGATCAGGACCCCTCTTCTGCGCACAGGCCCCAGAGGCTCCGGACAGTTCAGGCCCATCTCCTGGGATGAGGCGCTTGACCGCGTCAGGGACGGGCTCGCGGACTGCAGGGAGAGGCGGGGCCTGAATTCCATACTATGCCTGTCGAGTGCCGGATCCACCGGAGCCCTCCACAACACCGACACCCTCACGCGCCGCTTCCTGAACGCCACGGGCGGCTGCACCGTACTGGACGGCAGCTACTCGAGCAATGCGGCGGGCTTCGCCCTGAGGCAGGTCTTCGGTCAGGACTTCGGCCGCTCGGGCTTCGACGCCGCCACCATGGACAGAAGCCGGCTCGTCATCCTCTGGGGAGCCAACATCCTCGAGGCTAGGCTCGGGGCCGAGCTGCCCGCGCGCCTTCGGGAAGCAGGCAGGCGCGGCGTTCCCATCCTGTCCATAGACCCGCGCAGGACAGGCACCGCCGAGAAAGTCGGCGCCAAGTGGATTCCCCTGCGCCCGGGAACGGACTGTGCCCTCATGTATTCCATCCTCCACGTGCTCGGCGAGGAAGGGCATATCGACCTGGACTATGCGGATTCCCGAGCCGAAGGCTTTAGGGAAATCCTCGAACACGCAGCAGGAAAGCGCGACGGGATAGTGAAGGATCCCGCATGGGCGGGAGCTGTCTGCGGGGTGGATCCCGACGTCATAACAAGGCTCGCACGCATGTGGGCTTCGGTGAAACCGGCCATGCTCATACCTGGCTATTCGATACAGAGAACGGAATACGGCGAGGAGGCGGCGCGCCTCTGCGTAGCCCTCCAGCTTGCCACAAAGAACTTCGGGGTCGCGGGAGGTTCGACCGGTTCACTCAACAACCGCCTTCCGGGACCTCGAGTAGGGAAGCTGGGCGAGGGCGATGGATCGGGCGATGCCCATGTGCCCATCCTTCGCTGGGCCGACGCCATACTTGAGGGGAAACCTTCATACCCGTCGTCCATACATGCGGTCTACTCCGCGGGCGGGAACTTGCTCAATCAGGGAGCCGATATAGCCAAGAACATAAGGGCTTTCGAATCCTTGGATTTCGCCGTGAGCCACGAGCTCTTCCTCACTCCGACCGCGAAGTACTGCGATGTGGTGCTTCCCGCCTCCTCTCCGCTCCAGAAAGAGGATATAGGATTGCCCTGGTCGGGGAATTACCTGCTCTACAAGCCCAGGCTGTTACCAAGCGAAGGACAGGAAAGATCCGATTACGAAATCTTCAGGGACCTCGCGTCGCGCTTCGGGGTGGAAGAGCGCTTTTCGGAGGGACGGAACGAGGAGGAGTGGATCAGGCGCTTCATCGAGGATTCCGAAATAGGGGATCCGGTCGCCTTCATGGAGAACGGGATCTACTTCGGCCACGATCAGGAAAGGCCGGGGCTGGCTGAATTCGCCGCGGACCCGGGGGGGCATGGGCTCAAGACGGCGTCGGGAAAACTGGAACTGGGCCGGGGCAGGCGATGGGCGGCCGATAGAGCTCCGGCCGATGACCTAGCCCATCCACCCTTGCTCCTCATCACGCCGAAGGTGGCGGAGAGAGTCCATTCCCAGGGAGGGGATCACCCCGAAGCCATACTGCTCAACAGCCTTTCGATGAACGGGGCCGACGCATCCGCCCTTGGATTGGAGGAAGGGGAGATCGTCCTTGTCGTTTCCGGGACGGGGCGGACCAGGGCAACCATCTCTCTCTCCGATGAAATCAAGGAGGGTGTCGTGTCCCTCCCGGAAGGAAGCTGGTGCGCGGGACCTCAACTCGAGGGGTCTCAGCCGACCGATACCCTGTTCGGATCGGCCAACTGGCTCACGTCGACGAAGGGTACCGAGGAAAGCACTTCCTGCGTGATGCACGGGCTGGCCGTGGAAATACACAAGATCCGGCCGTGATTCCCTGTCAGGTAAGCAGTTCGCGGGGTATCCATCTACCGTCGGCGAGCTCGAGGCCATAGACCCGCCTCAGAAGTGCTTCCAACCCCCTGTGCATCTCCGCAGCCGTGTTCCCGACGTTCCCGGGGAGGGAAGGGTTGTCGGCGCCTATGCCGCTCGTCAGAAGGGTATCGACGAGGAGCTTGGACGCGAGGAATCTGTCGCTTTTTTCCACGGCGAAGGCCAGAAAGGCAGGGAGAAGACCCATCACTTCCCATGTGACCTGTTCGGCCTGGGAATACCTGCCCGAGTCCTTGTCCTGGTCGCTGAACCTCACCGGGAGCTCGCTCGCCACCTGATCGATCCTCGGCACGAGATAGTCCAGATCGAAGATGCCCGAAGCGCAGTTGAAAAGAACCGGCCGGCCGGTCTCCTCGAGTTCCCGCACCTTGTCGAGGCTTATGGCGGCTCCGATGTCGGCCACGGTGAAGCCTCCCTCCTCGGTTTCGACGAGTATGCCTCCTTTGACGTCCATGGCCGTCCTGAAGGCGAAGTCGAATCCCGCAGGCCTGCCTGAGATGGCCATGACGGCCAGTTCGACTGGATCGGGTGTATAGCCGAGATTGTCCACATTCCCGAGGCAGGCGAAGCGGATGCCCTGGCCGTGCAGCTCCGCGAGGACGCCCGCGAGAACGTGGAAGCATTGGCCATGGCCGCCGGGAAGAGGGAGGCTGGAATCTTCCAGCCCGTAAGCCTTGTCGAAAATCCGTCGGGGCTTTCCCTCCGAGGAATGGCTGAACGCCGCGATCATGGGCTGTACCCCTGTCCTCCAGTCCGCCGGCTCGATTCCAAGGCTGCCGGAGAGGGAATCCAGGAAGGGAGAATGGGACGATTTCGCGTAATAACCGGAGAGCAAGGCGTCGTTGAAGTCGCTCGTCATCTGGAAGAGGGGAAGAAAGTTCCGGCCGGTCGGGGGCAGGTCCCTTCCCGCGGCGAGGAGGAGTCGCGCGCGCATCTTGAGTTCGAGAAAGCTGGCGCCGGGACTGCCGTCGGGATTGACATAGGCTGGCGTGACGCCCTTAGGCATGTCCCTGCAGAGGGGAGAAAGCCGCGAGAATGCTTCCTCCACAGCCTGGAAGGTTTCGATGCCCAGAGCGAGATTCTTCTTGCCGTCGGCATAGCTCGTCGCCGATCCTCCGTTGAGCAGCCCATAGGCGGTGAAGGGGAGCAGGGCGTCGCCTATCGCCCGCAACGCGGAAATCCCGAACTCGGCTCTGGTTGGTCCCCCGGGAGTCTTGGCTATGCGCGTTGCCGCTGGCAGCCGGATGCCGAAGCCGGCCAGGTTTTCTTCGGCCTTGGAAAGGTCAAAGGAAAAGCGGGGTCTTGCCTTGTCCGAAAGTTGCCTGAGATCGATCACGGTGGAGCCGTCGATGGGCGGAACGGCCTTCGGCCGGACAGGCATCGTCCCGTCATGGAGTCCTGAGTTGCTGTCTTCGAGAAGCCGGAGGGTCAGAGATATGTCGATTCCCTTGGCTTCCATGTCCTTCCTGAGTCCGGCTGAAATCTCCTGCATGCTTCCTACCTGCCGAGCTGGATGGCGGCATTGGCCGCCCCGATGAGGGATATGGAATAGTTTCTCACGATCATGACCGGCAGATCAGCCAGGAATTCCTGGATGTGCGGGGCATAGTTGCGCTCGAATATCCTCATGAACCTGTTGCTTTCGACAAGAAAGTCCTCGTTTTTGGACGAGATCCCGCCAGCGAGATAAATTCCCCCCGATGGCAGAAAGACGGAGGCCAGGCTCGACACTTTTCTCGCATAGTATTCGCAGAAGAGCTCCATAGTCAGGGAGCAGCGCGGATCGGCCCGGCGATTGGCGGCGATGAGGGCCGGCCTTTCCTGTTCGGATCTGAGGAGAATGGAGGACGCGATCTCTCCCGGGTTGCAGCCCCTCGCGCCGAAGGCCGCCGCGGAATGGCTGGCCGCGGTCCCGGTGCGCGAGGCGGTGGCCGGATTGAAGGAATCTGAGCACAAAAAACCGAAGATATTGCCTATGCCCTGCCCTGAGGCGGCCAGCTCGATTCCAGGCTCCGAACCTATCCTCTCGCCCATCCAGAGGTAGTAGTCGAGGCTGAGCTCGTCCCAGCAGGGAAGCGAGGAATGTCCTCCCTCGGAGGGGAAGGCCCTGCAGGTTCCGCCCGGGCCTTTGTCCACGAAACCCATCCCTAACCCTGTGCCGGCTCCCACGACGAGGGCCATCCCCTGGCCGGGCATGGGGATGGCGCCGTCGGTGTGGGGAATATGGCGTATCTGCTCCCGGTCGCCCGCGTCCAGAAGGACGACGGCATAGGAAACCGCCGTGAAGTCGTTGATGAGGTGGACTGGAATCCCCATACGCTCCTGGATTTCCGCGCCACTGATGGACCAGGGAGCGTTCGTGAGCTGGATCGAACCGTCCCGGACCGGCCCCGCCGCCGAAATGCAACAGGTATCGATAGGTGTCTTAAAGCCTTGTTCGGAAAGGACAGCGAGAAAACGGGCAAGCGGTTCCATGAGCGAACGTTCGTCCTGGGTGGAGAATCGCATCGTCCTGAGAATGTCGAAGCGGCCCAGCCTGTGGCGCACGAGGGCGAGAGTCGTGTTGGTGCCCCCTATGTCGCCGGCCAGGATCATTCGATCGTCGGATCTTTCGCTCATTGGGGTATTTTAGCGATCATGGCCTGGGTTGAGAAGGGCTCCCGGCTTCACGGCGAGCGACAGTCCGTCCGGAGTCCGGATCAGAAGACAATGTCGGCGATTTCAAAGTTGCGCAGGAATCTCGCGCTGGATGCCTCATAGATTTCGAGATGGAGGTGTTCCCCGTGGCCTGGTTTCCTGGCATTGGTACCCGTGTTGCCCCCATGCCCGAGAGGATGGCCGGCGGGAAGAAGTTCGCCGGGCGATACGAGGACGTCGTAGAGATGGAAGTAGAG
>CAZRYP010000006.1:0-8833 GCA_964604295.1 uncultured Treponemataceae bacterium | reverse complement strand
GGCCTTGGGTGTGATTCCGCCCGAATGGTAGTTTTCCAGGTCCTCCCCGCCGCGCCAGGATGAGTCCGTGGCGATCACCACGGATTCGGTAAGGGAAAACAGCATCGGACCCTTTTCCAGGGTACTGAAAGGCAGGGTTTCCACATCCTTGAGGAATATGTCCAGGGCGAAGGTGTGGGAATAGTCGTAATCCTTCTCCCTCGGCCTTGAAGAAAGCCGTGGAAGGGTGACGCCGCTCCTGTACGATCTCGAATCCGCGTATGCCTGGGCCGGGACCTTGATCCTGCGCATTTCCTTCAGCCCGGCGGATACGCCGCTGAAGAAATGCTCGTAATTCCGGCGCAGCGGCTTCATGGCGGGGACCAGATCGGCGACCGCCTGATAATAGGCGCCCGCCGGACCCTTGTCCGCGGCGTTTTCCAGGTAGTCGTCGACATCCCTGTCCCTCGCGAGCATAGCCAGGATCTCCGAGGTCGTAGGAAAATTGGAGGAAGCGTACTCTTCGGGCTTCCTGTCCTCGAGCAGCGCTCTCGTGGTCAAGGCCGATCCGAGGATTTCCGCCTGCGTCGGGGAAAGGCTTCCAATGCTGGACCTGGAGAGCAGGGCCGCGATCTCCGCGTCGGTCAGCGAGAAGATGAAGGCATGGTCGAATTCCTGGTCGGACGAAGTGCCACGGTCGACGGCCGCAGCCAAATCACCTTTTTCGTCCGGTTTCCTGTGAGTCAGCCCGGGATCAGCTGACGAAGGCTTCATGAATAGCATGCAGCCAAGGGCGAGAAGCGCCGCCCCGATGATCAGGGCGAGGCGGAAGGGGTGATCCAGCACGGAAGGTTTCACCGGCGGGGCTTCCTCAAGGACAGTATCCCGCGAGGGTACGGGCGCTCTGCGCGAAGAGATGCATGCAGGTCTTTGCGTCGTCGAGAGCCCTATGGGAATTGCCCGTTTCCACACCCAGAACGAAGGCGGCTTTGCCGAGATTGTAGGAAAGGAGATTGGGCACCGCTCGACGCAGAAGGATGAGGCTGTCGGCGATCTCGGAAAAAGGCTGTCCGAGTCCCGTCCGCGAGAATTCCTCGGATATGAAGCCTGAATCGAAGGGTGCGTTGTGCGCCACCATGACTCTGCCTGCCAGCAGAGAGGAAAGTGTCCCGGCCACTTCCCTGAAGAAGGGCGAGGCGGAGATGTCGAGGTCGGTGATGCCGTGGATGGCCGTGGCAGAGGCTGGGATGGGAATGCCCGGGTTGACGAGGCTGCCCCAGCAATTCTCCTCAATGAGTGCGCCTTCCCCGTCGAAGGAGAAAAGCACTATGCCGACCTCGATCACGCGGTCGCGGAACGCGTCGAGGCCTGTGGTCTCGACATCGAGGGCCGCGTATTTCCTCCGGTCCCAGTCATAGGGGAGGGGACAGTCGGCCTGCGCCCCCGCCGGAGGGGGAAGCCGCTCTTCTCCCCTGGGCATGATCCATCCCCCCGGCGCGTCCATCCTTTCGGACCGGGGATCAACGAATCGTGCCCATAGCGGGGCACCGGGGGAATTCACCCTAGCACCTTCCTGATGTCCGCCTCGATGGCGGCTATCTTGTCCTTGGTTTGCCGCCGAGCGGTTTCGGTTCCCGAGATCCCCGAATCGGTCCGGCACAGCACGTAGTATTTGATCTTGGGTTCGGTGCCCGAAGGGCGCACCGTCACGAGCGTGCCGTCCCTGAGCCGCCATTGAAGCACGTCGCTCTCCGGCAGATCCACCTGGCGCCGCTCGGAAGATCCCGTTTCCCATTCCTCGCCCGTCTTGATGTCGCGCAGGCCGACGACGGGGATCCCCCCGATGGCTATCGGCTGGCTGCGGCGGTACTCATCCATGATGCCCGACATGATCTGCATGCCCGAAGGTCCCTGGAAATATTTGCTTATTCCCTTTTCCTCGTAGTAGCCGAATTCGGAATAGAGCTCTTCGAGGCGGTCGAGGAGGCCCAAACCCCTGGATCTCCAGTACAGGGCCATCTCCGCGGTGAGGGCCGCCGCCGAAATCCCATCCTTGTCCCTGACTTCCGTCTCGATGAGATGCCCGTAGCTCTCTTCGGTCGCGTAGACGAAATCCTTGCCTTCACGTTCCAGCACCCGCATCACCTCGGCGATCCACTTGAACCCCGTGAGGCATTCGCGGCACTCGACCCCGTATTTGGCCGCGATCGCGCTCTGGAAGTCCGTGGTGACGATGCTCTTGATACAGGCGGGGCGGGGAGGCATCCTGCCCAATTCCTTCAAGGACGACAGGATGTAGTCCAGGTGGAGGGCGCCCAGCTGGTTGCCCGTCACGAGGACGAAGCGGCCTTCCTTGTCGGGGACCGCGATACCCAGCCTGTCGGCATCGGGATCCGTGGCCATGACGACATCGGCATTTTCCCTCGCGCCCAGTTCTATGGCCAGCTTGAGGGCGGCGGGCTCTTCCGGGTTGGGAAAGGCTACCGTGGGGAACTCCCCGTCCGGTTCCCTCTGTTCGGGGACGGTCAGGACCTTGAGACCCAGTTCGCTCATTATCCGCTCGAAGAGCATGGCTCCCGTGCCGTGGAGGGGGGTGTAGACGACCTTGACCGAGGATGCCTCCCTCATGATGAGTTCGGGCCGGAGCAGTCTGGATTTCACCATTGCGACATAGGCATCGTCCACGGCCGAATCCAGGATGACCAGGAGGCCCCTTTCCATCGCGAGCTTCTCATTCATGGTCTTCACGTTCCGGACGGCCTGAACCTTGTCAATTATTCCCAGGTCATGGGGCGGAACCACTTGGGAACCGTCGTTCCAATATGCTTTGTAGCCGTTGTACTGGGGAGGATTGTGGCTGGCCGTGACGACGACGCCCGTATCGGCGCCGAGCCTGCGTATGGCGAAAGAGAGCTCGGGTGTCGGCCTGAGGGAGGGAAAGAGGTAAGCCTTGATGCCGTTCGCGGTGAAAACAAGGGCAGTGGCCGTGGCGAAATCCTTGGAGCGTCGCCTAGAGTCGTAGGCTATGCAGGCGGAAAGGGATTTTCCGGGGAACTGTTCCCCGAGGTAATCGCAAAGTCCCTGGGTGGCTTTTGTCACCACAAGGGTGTTCATCCGGTTGAATCCGCCGCCGATCACTCCGCGAAGGCCGCCGGTACCGAATTCCAGATCCCTGTAGAATCTGTCTTCGAGCTCTTTTTCATCATCCGCATCAAGCAATTTTCTCACTTCGGAAGCGAAGGTGGGGTCAGTCTCCTGATCGAGGTATTCCCCGGCTCTCTCGAGAAGTGTTTTTTTCTCCATGGTGGCTCCTCTTGACCTATTCAAGGCTTGCTGGCTGGCCCCTTGCGAGTATAAATACTTCCCGCCCTTTGCGCAATCAAAGGTGAAGAAGAAGGTCGGATGGCTTCTCCAGAATTGCGGCAGCCCCATGGGTGCGGAGTTCCTCCCTGGAACGATAGCCCCAGGAGGCTCCCAGGGGGAGCATCCCGCCGGCGAGGCCTGTTGCCATGTCCACCCCCGAGTCGCCCACGAAGGCCCATCGGGAAGCGGGAAGGTCCGAGAGGGCGGCTGTGGACAGGGCGGCGGAGGGATCGGGCTTCCTGGGTCTCGAGGCCTTGTCCCCGAAGACCGCGATGAAGGAAGTTCCGGGGAAAAGGGCAGAGACCATCTGCCTCGTCATCTCGTCGGGTTTGTTGGAGAGGACTGCCAGGATTATGCTTCTCTCCTGGAGGGTTGAAAGAAGCTCCTGTACGCCGGGGAAAGGCTTTGTCGTGTCGAGGGCCATGGACGTGTATACAGTGACGGCTTCCGAGAAGAGGATGCCTACATGCTCTTTGTCGGTTGCGGCCAAAGGAGGCAACGATCGCTCCATTAACGCCATGAAGCCGTTGCCAACCATTTTTTTATACATACCGAAGGAATGGCCGGGATGACCATGAGCCGCGAGAACTGAATTGAAGGCCGCAGCCAGGTCTTTTATGGTGTCAGCAAGCGTGCCGTCCAGATCGAAGATGACGGCGCCGATCGAAGAATGCTTCATTGCGTGCCCCCGTCCTTCAGGGCGAGGGCACTGTAGCAACGAATCGCTCGATGGTCAATTCCGCGGACGAAATGACCCGCTCAGCCCGGCTTGCCGTCGCCGTCGAGATCGGCGTCCTGGCCGCCCGCGAGCTTGAAGGCCGATTCCTTTTCCGAGATTTCCCTCTCCACATTCTTCAGTTCTGCGATGAGAGGAGCTATGCCCTCGGAATAGGTCCCTATCATAGGTTCGCCCTTTTCCACGAGGAGTTCGTAGACCCCTGCGCCGAGCCGCGAGGTGAGGGACTGGGCCTTCGCCCTGAGCTGGAGGATCTCTATCCTCAGCTTGCCCTTCTCGCCCCATACCTGGGCTTGGGCTCCCGCCTTGTTGAGAAAGTCCTTGGATGAATCGAAACTCTTTTCAAAAAAAACCTTCATTCTGTCGGAAAATGCCATTAATGTCCTCCCTATCTAGAAAATACGCAAATCCCGCCGTGACAGCAACCATGGATTTGGATATATTTTCCTGGAAGGAGGCGCTTATGAACCTGTTCCTCGCCGTATTCATTCTTTCATGCCTGTGGTGGGCGGGATTCGCCTTTGTCGCCCTTTCGCGCAAGCAAATGCCCGTATTCATTTTCCTCCTTTTCGCCGGATTTTCCTGGGCCGTGATCACCCTGATCCTCGGCTTCAGCGGCGAACCCTACGCCCTGGTCCTCTTCGCCGTTCCCGCAGTCGTCATGGTTCCCATGATGCGAATAATCAACGAGTACCAAAGAGGCGTGCTATTCAGGCTCGGCCGCATGATGCTTGTCGTCGGGCCGGGATTCAACCTCATCCTTCCCTTCGGACTCGATGTGATGAGGAAGGTGGACATGAGGACCTTCACCATAGACGTAGCCAAGCAGGAAGTGATCACGCGCGACAACGTCCCCGTCATCGTCGACGCCGTAGTCTATTTCAATGTCTTCGATCCGACACTGGCCGTGAACAAAGTCGCCGACTACACGAGAAGCACAAGCTTGCTCGCCCAGACGATCCTGCGTTCAGTCTTGGGTCAGCACGAGCTCGATGAAATGCTGGCCAAGAGGGCCGAGTTGGGCCAGATTCTCAAGCAGCTCCTGGACGAGGCCACGGATCCCTGGGGGATCAAGGTAACCGCCGTCGAGATAAAGGCGGTGGAGCTGGCGGAAACGATGAAACGGGCCATGGCGAGGCAGGCCGAGGCCGAGAGGGAGCGACGCGCGAAAATCATAGCAGCCGAAGGGGAGCTTCAGGCGAGCGAAAAGCTTGCCCAGGCGGCGACCGTCATGGCTGCAGCGCCCACATCCCTCCAGCTCAGATACCTCCAGACCCTCTCGGAAATTGCGGTGGAGAAGAACTCCACCATCATCTTCCCCCTGCCCATGGAAATACTGAAGTTTTTCGATTCGATCCAGAAGGAAAAATCGCAGCCATGAAGTGTCCCCACTGCGGCAGCCTGGACGACAAGGTCATCGATTCGCGGAGCCTGGCCAACGGCGAGGCGATACGGCGCAGGAGGGAATGCCTCTCCTGCAGCCTCCGCTTCACGAGCTATGAGCGCATCGAGGAGAAGCCCCTCATGGTCGTGAAGCGGGACCGAAGGCGCGAGCCTTTCGAGCGGAGCAAGATAGAGCGCGGGCTTATCCGCGCCCTGGAAAAGAGGCCGATCTCCCAGATGTCCATAGAGAATTTCATCAACGAGATAGAAGACGAGGCCGCCCAGCTGGCCAAGGCCAGCAACGAGATATCGAGCGAAGCGATCGGCAGCATGGTCCTGCGGCGTCTCTACGAACTGGACAAGGTGGCCTACATAAGGTTCGCATCCGTGTACAGGAAGTACGAGACGGCGGACGAGTTCATTAAAGAGATAGAATCGCTGGGGATACATACTCCGACATTAACGGAACCTTAACGGGTCGACGCGACACATTAACGTCTTCTCTATTTTCCATCCTCACACTTCTCCTTACCATCGTGATTGCAAGGAGAAAAAGCATGTTTGTATTGATAGTGGGCAGTGGGCGGCTCGGCGTGGGACTCGCCCGCGCCATGTCCTCGCGACAGGATGATGTCGTCATTGTCGACAGCAATTTGGATACGGCACGGGTGGGAGAGGGTTTCGATGGCCTGATCATGGATGGCGATCCCCTGGACATGGAAGTCCTGGAAAGGGCCGGTGCGAAGAGCGCCACACTGTTCCTGGCAGTCTTGGCCGATGACAATGCCAATATATTTTGCGCCCAGGCTGCCAAAACCATTTTCGGCATCGGCGCTGTTCTGGCAAGAATCGCCGATCCCGAGAAGGAAGCCTTCTACAGGGAATTGGGTCTGGATACCGTCTGTCCCACGGTGACAGGAATCAATCAGGTTCTGGAACTCATCATGAAGGATCGCTTCAGTTCGCTTTCGGCGAGCATAGATCCCACGCTTCTCTGTATCTACCCTCCTGAAGGATGGGTGGGATTGCCTTTCTCGAAGCTAAGGCCTCCCGACAGGACGAAAATAGTCGGAGTGCTAAAGGATGGACATATCGCGAAGCCTTCGGGAAAGGATATCGTGCGGCGAGGCGACACGGTGGTGGTTGCCAGGGGAAAAGAAGGCGGAGGACGTCTATGGACCGTGTGATTGTCGTAGGCGCCGGGAAGGTCGGATTCCATCTCGCCAAGGCGCTCAACTCGGCGGAATATGAAGTCGTGATCGTGGAAAAGGATGAACCGAGGGCAACATTGATAGCGGGAAAGCTGGACGTGAAAGTACATCGAGGAGACGGCACGGACATTTGGACCTTGAGCGATGCCGGATCGGCTCATGCCATGTACTTTGTCGCAGCGACAGGCAGCGATTCGGACAATCTGGTGGCCTGTCAGCTTGCCAAGGAGCATTTCCATGTCCATCACACCATCGCAAGGGTGATAGACCCGGCGCATGAAGGCTTGTTCAGGGGCTTGGGCGTGGATGCGGTGATAAGCACGACGGCGCTGGCGGCTAGGACCATCGGGAATCTGTTTCCGTCCAATGGGCTGAGACTGACATCGATCTTCGACCGTGGCGACGTCGAAATGGCTGAAGTGTGCCTTGCTGACAATTCTCCCATCGTAGGGCAAGCGGTTTCGGAACTCAGGCTGCCCGAGGATTGCCTCCTCCTTGCCATCCTTCGCGACGATGCCGTATCGCTTCCACGAGGCCGGACAATCCTCCAGGCCCGGGACAGGGTATTCGCGGTGGCGCGAAGGAGTGCCGTACCCGCGCTCAGGCTGGCTCTCGACGGGGGCAGGAGATGAATCGCCGTAACCGCCTGCGGCAAAGCATACCCCAGGTTCCTGCCGGGGTTATCGCCGAAATCGCCTTCGCCGTCCTCATCGGCCTATCCGGTATGCTTGTCTGCGCCCTGGTTGCATGGATCAGGGGCATAACATGAGATCGGTGATGGGATGGCGGGATCTGGAAGTAGTCCTTCACTACACCGGGAGGATTTTTATCGGATTTTCCTTCCTCTATGCGATACCGGCGGCGACATCGCTGATCGCTGGCGAATACGCTGTCGCGATCGATTTCCTGCTAAGCTTCGGCGTGGCGCTCGGGGCGGGGACGGCTCTGGCCGCCTTCTGCGGCAATACCACAAGACCGGGGTGGATCCATGGCATGGTGACGGCAGGCATTTCCTGGATATCGACGATGGTCGTCGCCGCACTGCCATACTGGCTTTCCGGGCATTATCTATCCTATCTCGATGCGATGTTCGACGTAATGTCCGGATTGACGACGACGGGCTTGACCCTGATCCAGGATCTGGACCATGTCCCGATAGGCATCAACATGTGGAGACATCTTCTGAGTTTTGTCGGAGGGCAGGGGATCATAGTCCTGGCTCTCGCGCTATTTTCGGACAGCACAGGCGGCGGCTACGGTTTCTATGCAGGCGAAGCCAAGGATGAACGTCTGTTTCCAAGCGTCATGCACACTGCGAAAGCGATCTGGAGAATAAGCCTCATCTATCTGATAGTGGGAACCTCTGCGCTTTGGCTGGCCGGTATCCTGATCGGCCTGACGCCGATCCGCGCATTACTTCATGGCTTATGGGTCTATCTGACGAGCTGGAGCACGGGTGGATTTGCACCCATGTCCCAGAGCATATTGTATTACCACAGTGCGCTCTACGAGGCCATCATATTCATTTTTTTCACCCTGGGATCCTTCAATTTCGCCCTTCATGCCGCCGTACTGAAGGGAAACCGTCTGGAGCTGAGAAAGAATATTGAAACCCTATCCTTCGGCATCACTTTAAGTCTTCTCGTGATGCTTGCCGTCTGGGGGCTCATGAGACTGAATGTTTACCCTGATCTAGTTGCTTTCATCAGAAAGGGCTTCTATCAGCTCGCTTCAGCTCATACCACCACGGGCTTCATGACCATCTATCCCAGGCAGTTCGTAAATGAATGGGGCGATTTGCCGGTATTGGTGGTAATGATCGCGATGATGATAGGGGGGAGCGCCTGCTCTACAGCGGGGGGATTCAAAGGATTACGGGTGGGCATCCTGCTCAAGGCACTTGTTCAGGATACGAAACGTCTCCTTAGACCCAATTCCGCTGTAATCGTGCAGAAATTCAACTACCATGGCACCAGGATATTACTCGACCAGCAAGTGAGGAGCGCCGCCCTCGTGGTCCTCCTGTATGTGGGTGTCTTCGCCTTTACAGCGGTCGCGGGCTGCCTTGCCGGATTTCCCCTGATGGATTCGGTATTCGAGGCCGCCTCGGTGACAGGAAACGTCGGGCTCAGCATCGGAGTCACCTCGGCCTCCATCCCTG
>CAZRYP010000005.1:0-28473 GCA_964604295.1 uncultured Treponemataceae bacterium | reverse complement strand
CGAGGGACCGCTACCTCGAGGCAGTGGGAAAGAAAAACGACGAGGAATTCTACAAGGACCCGGTCTGGCTCACTCCCATCGAAAAGGGGCCTTACTACGCGGTGCGCATGGAGCCGGCGATTTTCGGGACGATCGGCGGGATCAGGATCAACGAGCGCATAGAGGCGCTCAACGAAAAGAACAAGGTGATCCCCGGCCTCTATGTCGCCGGCCAGGACGGCGGCGGCATGTACGGTTACCCCTACTACGAAATCGTGGGCGTGACTCAGGGCTACGCGTACAACTCGGGCAGGATCGCCGGCGAAAACGCGTCTGGCTTCGCGAAAGCCCGCTAGGTTCACCTTCTCCGCGGCAATGCGCCGGAGCGCCCTTCGCGGGGCGCTCCTTTTTTTTGCCGGCGGGACTCCGAGTCCCGATACGGGAGCGCGATGAGTTTGTTTCCCTGGTGCAGGCGCGATATGATATCGTCGTCTAGACAAGGCAGGAGGCTTTCCATGACCAAGAAACTGACGGCAGCGATTTTCATTCTCATGCTGGCCGGCTTGACCGCCCAGGCTCAAGTCCGGCCCGCGGCTCTGCTGAAGACCTTGAAACAGTTCTCCACCATCCAGGTATCGGGAGAAGCCACCTCGACCGTGGAGGCCGACATGGCGGTATTGAGCCTCGGCATAGTCCAGCAGGCCAAGACGCCGACCGCGGCGCGGGAGGCCGTCACGGCGGCGGCCGACAGGGTGATCGCCTCGCTTTCGTCCCTCGGGATAGAGAAGAAACTCATAAGGACGAGCAATTTCAGCATCAGCCCCGTCCGCGACGACAGGCCGGGCAAGCAGAGCCTCATCGTCGGCTACCTGGCCGACATGAGCATCACGGTGACCCTGGACGATACGGCCCTCGCGGCAGAGGCGGTCGAAGCGGCGATGGGGGCGGGAGCCAACGAAATCCGGAGCCTGGACTACGGGAAGAAGAATGAGGACGGCCTCCGCGTGGAGACGCTCACGCTGGCCGTGGCCAACGCCTCGGCAAAAGCCAGAGCCATGGCCGAGGCCCTGGGGCGGAAGCTGGGCAAGGCCATATCGGTGGAGGAGCAGGGGTATTCGATGAGGGCTCCCGACTCGAGGCTCTACATGGCCAAGGCCGCGGGGCGGGCTCGCAGGAAGCCTTCGCGCCGGGCAGCATCGAGGTGAGCGCTTCGGTCCTCGTCGTCTTCGGGATGGAATAGGGGAAGCCCACTTTACCGGATGGGGGCGGCGCGGCTATAGTTGCCTCCGCGGACGGCGCGATGCCGACGCGATGATGGCGCGCCGCCCCGATACCGGGCGCGACCTTCCGGGAACATGATGAACAATTATCACACCCATACCTACAGGTGCCGCCATGCCCAGGGAGACGTGGGGGAATACGTCGCGGCGGCGGCCAGGGCCGGCATGGCCGAGCTCGGCTTCAGCGACCACTGCCCCTACCCCGACGGCCGATGGTCCCGGGTCAGGATGACAATGGCCGAGTTGCCCGGTTACCTCGAAGCCCTGGCCGCCGCCAAGGCCGCGTCAGCCGCCGATCCCTCCCTGCCCGCCATCTTCTCGGGCCTGGAATGCGAGTGGTGCCCGGAATATGGGGCCTTCATGCGCGAGGAGTACCTCGGTCGGCTCGGCCTCGACTACCTCATCGGCGGCATCCACAACTACCTCCACAAGGGCGAATGGCGCGACACATTCATGATACAGGAAGCCTCTGAGCTGGTCTCATTCGCTGAAACCACCTGCGGCGCCATGGAATCGGGGCTCTTTTCATTCATCGCCCATCCCGATAGCTTCTGCTTCAACTGGATGCCCTGGGACGAAAATGCCGTGGCCTGCGCCGCCGATATCCTCGCGACAGCCGAGAGGACGGGCTGCCTCCTCGAGATCAACGGCTACGGTATGAGGAAGAAGCGGGTGGGGGCGCCGGGGGGATACAGGGCTCCCTATCCCCACGAGGAATTCTGGAGAATGGCGTCCGACTACGATATAGACTGCGTCATAAGCTCGGATGCCCATCGTCCCGTCGATATCGACGCCAATATCGCCGAGTGCGGGGCACTGGCGTCCAGGTTCGGGCTGAGGGTGACCGGAATCCTTCCTGCCTCAAATCCGCCCCACAAACCCGGAAAATGATGATATAGTACTGACATGCCCCGCAACCCGGAACTCATGCGCCACAATATCGCGGAGATGGCCCGTGCCCTCGAGGGAGCCGACGCGGCCCTCATCGAGGAATTCCTCTATTCCCTCCTCACACCCGCCGAGGCCGACGAAATGGCCAAGCGATGGGCCCTCGTGAAAGAACTCTCCCACGGCGCGCCGCAGCGCAGGATCGCCGAGGATCTCGGCCTCTCCCTCTGCAAGATCACGCGAGGCTCGCGCGAACTGAAAAAGGAAGGCTCGGCCTTCCGTATCCTGCTTGGGCGCCTGGATAAGGCAAAAAGCAGTCCCACGCTGTAAAGTTCCGGAGCTTTTCTCATCAGGTTGGCTCAGAGAGCTGCGATGGATATAGCTATCCAATTCATAGGTCATTTTGCTTGTGCAATGCAATTTCCCATGTTAGTATTGTCATTATGTCCTACATCATCACAACAGAGAGGAATTGATGAAACGTTCAGCCTTTGCCCTTTTATTCATGATTCTCGCCATTTCCGTCTTCGCCCAAGCTCCGAAAGTCACGCGGTATTCTTTCTCTGGAAGCAACCCTGGCGGCCTCTGGTATACGATGGCTGGAGGTCTTGTCCAGCTTCTGAATGACAAGATGCCCGCCACTATCCGTTTCGACATGGTCGCATCCGGCGGCTCGGTGGAGAACACCAGACGTTTGGCGATGAACCAGGCCGACATCACCCTTTCCTATTCATCCCATATCTGGGAAGCGAAGAACGGTAAGGGAATCATGGATGGCAAGCCTTCGGACAACATCAGGATGCTGTTCGAGCTTTATTCCAGCTCTCACTACTTCGTTACCTTGAAGAACAAGAAGATCAACTCCATCCAGGATCTGGAAGGCAGAAAAGTCGTTCTCGGTTCACCTGGCTCAGGCTCCAGCGACAACTCCCGCCGTTCATTCGCAGCCCTCGGCATCAAGGTGAAGGAATCAGAACTCGCCTTCGCCGACGCAGCGCGTGCGCTCCAGGACGGAGCGGTAGACGCCATGGGCATGAGCGGTCACCCGGCCGCCGCCCTCGTGGAGCTCGCTATGTCCAAGGACATCCTGGTCATTCCCTTCACCCCCTCCGACCTTGCGAAGATCGTGGCCAACACCCCCTTCTTCGACGAAGGCGTGATGCCCGCCAACGTCTACAAGGGTCAGGACCAGGCCGTTCCGACCTTCTTCTTCTCCGTCTATCTCGTCGTGAACAAGTCCATGCCGGACGACGTGGCTGCAAAAATCATGGAAATACTCCTGAGCCCCGAAGGCCGCAAATATCTCATCAATGTGCATCCTCAGTTCAAAGGAATGCGCGACAATGCAGTCGGCGTAAAGCAGATTGCCGTACCTTATCATCCCGCCGCCGAGGCTTACTGGAAATCCAGCAAATAGTAATAAACCCCGAGGGGAACTCTCCCAAGTTTGGGAGAGTTCCCCAAAACTCGGGGGTCTCCTTCTGCGTTCCCAATCCCATCAAGGTGGTTTTCCTATGAAAATGCGTCCAGAGAGCGCTGTGCTCAAGCTACCGATCACGATCATCGCATCCCTGTTCGGTCTGTTCTACTTTTATACCTCGGGCTTCGGCGTGCTCAGCAGCCAGTCCAACACTGGCTTGTTCATGCTTTTCACCTTCATGCTCTGCTTCCTCCTGTACCCCGCTTCGCAGAAGCACCCAGGCAACAAACCTCTCATGGCGCTGGACGCCCTCCTCTTCGTGCTTTCCATCGCATCAGTCCTGTATTGGGTTTTCCAATATCCGACGTATGCCGCGAGGCGGGTGGGAATCCCAAACAACTATGATATTGCATTCGGAATCGTCATGATAATCTTATCCCTGGAAGTGACTCGAAGAGCCATGGGCAACACCCTCATGATCCTGGGCTTTCTCATGCTGGCCCAGGTCTATTTGGGTCCCTGGCTTCCGGGAATTTTTCAGCATGGAGGCATAAGCATCTCCCGTCTCGTGGAGTACAACTACTTCATCGACGGTATGTTTGGGACAATCACCACGGTATACGCGACTTACGTGATGCCCTTCCTGCTGTTCGGCGCATTCCTGCAAACCTCCGGAGCAGGCGATTTCTTCATCGACCTGGCTTCTTCGGTGGCGGGCAGGGTGCCTGGCGGACCAGCCCTCGTGGCAGTCATCGGCAGCGCGATCTTCGGCTCAATATCCGGCAGCCCGGTCGCCAATGTCGTGGCCACGGGAACCTTCACCATTCCCATGATGAAGCGCGTCGGCTACACCAAGGGATTCTCGGGCGCGGTGGAAGCGGCTGCATCCACAGGCGGAAGCTTCCTCCCCCCTGTCATGGGAGCCGCGGCTTTCGTGCTCGCCACGATTACCGAGACACCCTATGGCACGGTCATGATCATGGCAGTGCTTCCCGCCCTCCTGTATTACCTTTCGGTCGGCATCCAAGTCTACTTCCAGGCGCGAAGATCCGGTCTCAAAGGTCTCGAAGCCCATGAAGTCCCGAAGGCTCGCGATGTGCTCAAACGCGGCTGGTATTTCCTCATGTCTATCATAGCAGTCGGCGTTCTCATTGCCGGCGGCTACTCTCCCCCCGTCATCGCCTTCGGCGGTTCGGTGTTCGTCATCATCTGCAGCATCCTGTTCGGCACCAAGAAAGAGAAGTTCACGGTGAGGAAATTCGTGGATTCTCTCGAATCGGCGGGCAGGAGCTCGCTCATTGTCGGATCCACGGCAGGAACCCTTGGCCTCGTGATGGCCGGCATGACCCTCACGGGTCTTGGTTTAAAATTCTCCTCGGTCCTCGTGGCGGTAGCTGGTTCCAACCTCTTCCTCATGATTCTCATGGTCATGCTCATCGCCACCATCATAGGCATGGGCACGACGATCACGGCTTCCTACATCATCCTTTCAATACTGGCGGCTCCCTCGCTCATAATGGCAGGTGTCGCGCCCATAAACGCCCACCTCCTATGCTTCTGGCTGTCGATGTCCTCGAACCTCACGCCTCCCGTATGCGTGGCGGCATTCGCTGCTGCCAGCATCTCGGGCGGAAACCCCATGAAGACGGGCTTCCAATCCTTCCTTCTGGGAATCTTCATGTATCTGATGCCCTTCGCCTTCGTGTATGTGCCACAGATACTGATTGTGGGATACAATTTCGGGGCGATTGCCGAAGTAGTCCTGAGCTACGGCTTCGCGACCGTGGCACTCGCCGCGGCCGTCCAGGGCTGGCTCATGCGAAGGCTCGATGTTTTCCAGCGCGTGATCTGCTTCGCCGGGTGCGTTCTCCTGGCAACGCCCGATCTCGTGACTGACCTTATCGGCCTTGGTCTTCTGGCTGCCATATTCTTCTTCAATCTATGGAAGCGGGGCAGGGACGGATCCGACGGGGCCATGGCTACGGCCTAAACAATTTCGCAAGGAGAGACTCTCAATGAAAACCGTGAAAGTCGCCGACCTGGAAGCGGTAAAGATCCAGAACAGGCAGGGTTTGTTCCAGAAGGACATTTTTGACAGGAAAGACGGCGCCGAGAGATTCAGCTTCCATCTTTCCATCATGGAAAAGGGCGGCCATGGCGCCCTCCACTCTCATCCACACTCAGAGCATGTGCTCCTCGTCGTCGAAGGCTCGCTCGAAGTGAGGAACACAACCGAAAACCATCCCCTCGCCGAGGGGATGGCAATTCTCATCATGCCGGGCGAGCCGCACGAGATCATCAACACCCGCGATGGTGTGACGCGGTACTATGTGATCTATGCTCCTCAAAGGTGAGCATTCACAGACGCCAAAAACGAAGGGGCTGTCCACACTGGGTGGGCAGCCCCTTTTATTGTAAGCAATCGGACAATGAGAGTTTTGTGCTCCTATTTGGCCGTGCTGGCCGCGTTCATGAAGCGACGCTGGTATGTGACAACTTGAGGCGTTGTCGTCCATTTTACGAGGTAGGCAGGCTCGGTGGTCACGACTACTTTTCTGGTCATGTCGGCGAATTCAGGTTCCGCCAGGAGGCGATCGATGTCGGGGTAGTTCCTGTCGCCTTCCATGGAGCAGATGATCAGCCTTGTGTCAGGAAGATTGGCCTGGCGCAGCACCCTGAGGTTGTGGCGAACCGAATCGAGGCCATCCGAGCCCTGCGGCGCCGTGAACTGGCGATATTCCTCTATCAGGCTTGCCCTCTGGTAGACTTTTCCCAGATCCATGTCGACGTCGGAAGGCGCAAGATAGTCCTTGTCCACCAGAAGGCTCCGCAGCGCCACAAGATGCTCATCCTTGTGGTCAGCCCTGTACGTGGCCAGAAGATCGGTGATCGCCTGGCTGACGATGAGCCTGTGGCGGATGAAACTGTTGATGAAGTACGGCTTGGCCTGAAGGGCGAGCGCAGTCTGGTAGGGCTCGAACATCAGGGTGAAATTGACGCGGTAGCCCTTTTCCTGCAGCAGGAGAGCCAGGTTGTGACCGTGTACAAAATCGGCGGTATTACCCTCGTCCCAGCGGCGCTTGAATTTCTTGTCGCCTGAAAGAAGTTCGCCCACGTTCTCCTTGTTGACAGGCCCCGTATGCGGAACCTTGATGACGACTCGGTATTTGGAAAGCATTTCACGGAAGAGTGCCGCTTCCTCCAGTATTTCGTTCACAGGAGCCCAAGGATTGTTGAGCTCTACCGAGATGTCAGAGCCTGGCCCCAGGATGCGGCCGATTTCGGCCATCACTTCCTCGCGGGTCTTGAACTTGTTGCCGACGTTAGCCTTGGGATTGTTGATGAAGAGGTCGTAGATTATGCCAGGGTTGCAGGTGAGGTTGGCGATGAGATTCTTGACAGGGGCGACTTCGTAGGGATTGGCGCTATCGGCGGAGAAAAGGACGTTGGTAGGCCGTAATTCACCATTCTTGTCGTAGGAAATATCCCGGACAAGATCAACGGTAAGCAGTCCATCGCCCTCGTAGGCGTACTCGATGCGGAATCCCGGAGGAGTCTGTCCTTCCGGCACCTTGAAATAATCTATGACATCGCGGAACTGAGCGGTCACACCCAGGTGTTTCACCAAGCCCTTGAGTCCGGTCAGGCTCTCCAGATCGAAAGGACGATCCAAAACCCTTCGCACGTAGGCTTCATCCGCTTTGACGATCGATGCCGCACCGCCCGCCAACAATGCCTTCAATGAAGCCTTTACGGTATTAGCCACCATTTGCTGCTCCTTCGTGACCCATAGGCCACTTTTCAAGCTGGTCAGCCCTGCAGAGTTCTTCAGGGTTTTACTATGCTTAACCTGTATATACAGATATAACCCGGAAAGGACAAGGCGTCAAGAGGCACTTTTAAAATAATAAGGCTTCAGGAAAGCCGGAACGTCATCGGGAGAAGGAGAATCTCAACTTGATCCTGTCACCCCGGAATACGACTTTCGTATACTCGAACGGCTCGCCGCTCTGGGAATACATCGTGTATTTGAGAAGCAGGAGGGGAGAGCCCTTTGTCAGCTTGAGTTGCCTTACCTCGTTAGCGCCGGCATTGCAGCTTTCCAGAGTTTCCACGCCGTATTTTGCGACAATTCCGTAATTCTTTTCCAGAATGTCGCAGAGAGGTTCCTTCTCAAGATCCTTTTCGAAAAGGCTCACGCAAAGCGAGACGGGAATATAGGATAGCTCAAGTCCCAGAGGCTCGCCGTTGGCATAGCGGAGCCTTTCAAGCCTGTAGAGACTGGTCTCGAAGGGAAGATTGAGTTCATGGGCGATCATGGTATCGGCTTTCTCTATGCGCCTGTCCAGCACCATGGTTCCTGTCTCGTAGCCCATAGCCTCGAGCTGCTCGCGAATGCCCTTCTGGGAAAGAGGGCTTGTCATGATCTTGGGCTCGGAGACGAAAGTACCCTTTCCGGGAACTCTGTAGAGTAGTCCCTCGCTCACGAGACGGGTGATGACGCCCCGCACCGTCATTCTGCTCAAGTCGTAAATCCTGCTGAGTTCGTTCTCCGAGGGGATGGCTTCATGATGCTTGAGCACACCCTCCATGATCTGGGCACGCAGTATATCCTCAAGCTGGAGGTAAAGCGGTTTCGGTCCCGACCTGTTCAGCGCAGAAACCTTTTCAGTCATCGAGGCCCCTCTGTTCAATTTGCCCTGGCAAACCCAAAAGATCAAAGGGCTTCCTTGCACACTCCATGAATTCCATATATTATGTATATACATGTTTGTATGGGCTTGAAAAGGGGTCGGCCGAAAAAACGGCGGGCTTGAAGAAAGGAACTTTCACAAGGAGAATCTTATGGCGAAGCGAAGCTTGAAAGTGGCGGTCGGATGCGATCCCAACGCCGCTGAACTCAAGGAGACAATCAAGGAATTCCTCAAGGCCGAAGGCCATGTATTCGAGGATTTCGGGAGCGACGATCCCATATACCCCAATGTAGCGTTCAAGGTTGGCGAGGCTGTAGCCGCCGGAAAATATGACCGCGGCATCCTCTTCTGCGGGACAGGCATCGGCATGTCCATTGCGGCGAACAAAGTGCCGGGCATCTATGCTGCGCTCCTGGCCGATCCATACTCCGCCGAACGAGCGATCAAAAGCAACAATACCAATGTCGCCACCCTCGGGCAACAAACCGTGGGTACCCACGTGGCAAAAGCCCTTCTCAAAATATGGCTGGACGCCGAATGGGAACCTGGCACAAGATCCGAGCCCAAGGTGAACTGCATCGTCAATTACGCAGCCGCGCATGTGAAGAAATAAGGAAACACTATGTCCCTTTCAAAGAACGAAGAACTAGCGCTCAAGGCGAAAGCTCTTGCATTGCGGGAGAACGTGCTCCGCATGGTGAAGGCAGCCGGCACAGGCCACATGGGCGGTGCGCTTTCCGCGGCAGATATCATGGCAGTTCTCTTCTATCGTGTCATGAAGATGGACCCCGGGAACCCTCTCTTGCCCGACCGCGACCGCTTTGTCCTCTCCGCTGGACACAAATGCCTCATCCTCTACGCTGCCCTGGCTGAAAAAGGCTATTTCCCCAAAGCCACCATGGACAGCTACGGAGATCTGGACGCCCACATCCCCGGCCATCCCAGCATGGATAAGCTTCCCGGCATCGAAGCCAATACAGGCTCCTTGGGCCACGGCCTCTCCATCGCAGGCGGCATGGCCATAGGCTTGCGGCTCTCGGGTTCATCAGCAAGAGTCTTCACCCTTATGGGTGATGGAGAATTGGCCGAAGGATCCAACTGGGAAGCTGCCGCCGCCGCCAGTCATCACAAGCTGGACAACCTCATCGCCATCGTGGACAAGAACGGCCTCCAGATCGGCGGCTCCACCGAAGACGTGATGAACTACGAACCCCTGGATGACCGCTGGGCTTCCTTCGGCTGGTCGGTGCGCCGCATCGATGGTCACGATTACACATCCATCGTAGACACCTTCGACAGTCTGCCCTTCGAGAGGGGTAAACCTTCACTCATCATCGCGGACACGGTCAAATCCAAGGGCTTCCCCTTCGCGGAAGGCAAAGCCGCCTATCATTACTGGAAGGCGACAAAGGAAGAACTGCAGCTCGCCGATGATGCCCTGGCACAGGCGGGGAAGGAACTCGAAACCGCCATGGGAGGCACCCGATGAAACGCACATCCATGCTCTCCGCACAAGCATTTCAGGCCAGCGAAGCGCCAATCAAGGCTTTCGGCGACGCCCTTCTTGAAGCGGGACGCGAAAACACCAATATCGTCGCAGTATCGACGGATTCCTCAAGTGGCTCGGGCCTTTCGCCTTTCAAGGCCGCCTACCCCGAACGGCACATCGAATTCGGCATCATGGAACAGGGTGCCATAGGGTACTGCGCCGGTATGGCCACGACAGGGAAGATTCCTTTCTATGCCGCCATAGCCCCTTTTGTGACAGCCCGACCCTTCGAGATGGTCAAGGACGACTTGGGCTACATGCGCCAGAATGTCAAGATTGTGGGACGCTGCGGCGGATTCACCTATTCCCAGCTCGGTTCCACCCACCACTCCATCGATGACTTCGCCCTGATGCGCACGATCCCCGGACTGACGGTCTTGAACCCTGGCGACCCTGTTTCCATAGGTAAAGCCACACTTGCCCTGGCCAAGATGAAGGGACCCGCCTACATGCGGATCGGCAGCCCGGCGATGCCCATTCTCTACGATGCTGACCTTCCGTTCGAAATCGGGAAGGGCATTCTTGTGAAGGAAGGCAAGGATATATGCCTGGTCGGCACGGGCACAGCCCTGGCCAATACGGTGAGAGCTGCCGAACTCCTCGAAAAGCAGGGAGTGAGTGTCAGAGTGATAGATATCCACACTATAAAGCCCTTGGATGAAGCCATCCTCCTCAAGGCGGCGTCGGAGACAGGCAGGATTGTCACGGTGGAAGAGCATTTCCTGAACGGAGGCTTGGGCAGCGCCATAGCCCAGTTTCTCTCCCAGGTCCGTCCCACGCCCATGAAGATGATAGGCATAGACGACCGCTTTGCATCCAACGGGCCCTATGAGGCCATGCAGGGACAACACGGGATGTTGCCCGAGCAAATTGCGGCGACGGCCATCGCTTTGCTCAAGGCCGCATTCTAGTTTCCGCCGGCGGAAGATCGGGGCTGCTTTTCCGGGCAGCCCCTCTCGGGGCTTGACCATCAGAATCTTGCCCGGTATGGATCGTATGGGCGCTCACCGCGACACATATTTTCCTAATAAAGCAGTCCGCGATGAATAGATATTTACGCAACATCCATTCATCTGATATAATTTACTCAAAGTAGTTTGGACTTTGGAATGTATGGCAAAATCCAGCCACTTGATACAGGATCTTGTTTATAAGACCCTCGATTTTACATTATGCGTCCGAGGTGTCGACCATGAAGTTTGTCAAGATAGACCGCAGTTCGGTAACTGAGCAGATTATCGAGTATCTGAAGGATCAAATTTTCAAACAAAAGCTAAAACCGGGACAGCAGCTGCCCTCTGAGGAAAATCTCGGGAACCAGCTTGGTGTAGGCCGGGGAACGTTGCGCGAAGCCTTAAGGGTCTTGGTTTATCTGGGCCTGATCGAACGACGGAATAAAAGCACCTATGTGACATCCATCGCAACATCCGGAGACGTGATGGAAGGATTTATCGACAGGATCCATAGGCATCGCGATGTGATGCAGGTCATCGAAGTGCGCAAGATAGTCGAACCTGAAGCGGCCGCACTCGCAGCCGAAAATGCCAATGCCGAAGACGTGGCGGAAATCGAAAAGCATCTGGGCGAAATGGAAAAGCATATCGGTAATTATCTGGAATTCGTGGCCCATGATGAGGCTTTTCATAAATCCATTTTCAATGCCTGCGGCAATCACATCCTACTAGAGCTCATGAAGAGCATTCACCACTATATGCATCAGAACTATGTTCTTGTGCTTCGTCTCCGCCCCACGATAGCGCCCCATTCCCTTGAGTACCATCGGAAGATATATGCGGCAATAAAAGAAGGAAACGCAGAAGAAGCCCGCGAGATCATGAAGGAACATATTTTCAACATCGAGGAAGAAATGCGCTTGATAATCAAGAGTAATGCAAGCGTAACAGACAAGGAATACGCATGACCCTTCCAGAGACTATGCATGCTCTCGTTTTGATGGCACAGAACAAGCTCGAAATGAAGACTATCCCCGTCCCGGCGCCAGGACCCTTGGATGTTCTCATACGCGTTGAATCCTGCGCGATCTGCCGATCGGATCTATCGATGATGGAAGAGCCTTTCCCTGGACAAAGGCCATACGGCACAATGATCCTCGGCCATGAGTATTCGGGTACCGTTGTCGGACTCGGGGAAACGGTGGATGAATTTCAAATTGGCGATCGGGTTGCCGTGGAAGCCCACCTTGGTTGTGGACGTTGCCGCAATTGCCGCCTGGGAGACTATACCTCCTGCCTCAACAATGGGAATATCGAAAAAGGTCATCGATCCAACGGCCACACCACTCCCGGCGCATACGCCCAATATGTGGTGAATCACATCAACACAGTGCACAAGATTCCCGATTCCATCTCATTTGACGAAGCAAGCCTTGTCACCAACCTTGGCTGTGTATTGTACGGATTCGAGAACCTTGGCGGCTACATTGCTGGCGAAGCCGTTCTCGTTATCGGCGCAGGACCGCTGGGACTCGCAGCCGCAGCTGCAGCACATGCGCTGAGCGCGGATCGCGTCTATCTCAGCGATATCCTGGCTGACCGGCTTGCTGTTGGCGCAAAAATAGGAGCTGACAGACTCATCGACGCCTCGCGGGAAGATCCCCTTGCCGTGATCCTGGATCAGACCAATGGAAATGGCGTCGACTATGTCGTTGAATCTTCGGGGACACAAATCGGTCTGGATCTGGCCATACAAGCGACCCGGCGTAATGGCAAAATATTGATGCTGGCAATTCCGCACCACCCTCTCAAGGTCGACTTCAAGAATTTGTCATTAAACGACAAGGATATAATAACCAATCGAGGCGAAGGGCGTGCGAATGTCGCCCGCGGTGTCAGTCTCCTGGCTACGGGCAAGGTCAGCCTGAAACCCTTGGTAACGCACGTCTTCCCTCTCCGGGACTACCAGGAAGCTATCGCCACGTTCCGTGAGCGCAGGGATGGGGCTGTCAAAGTCATTTTCAGGCCACAGGAATAGAATCTATCTAAAGCGCGCCCTCTTCAATCAGTATATCCACAATCCAGCCGGCGGCATGTCCCACGACATTGGGACATTTATCCACATAGGCTCCCGCATCCATATAGGCGGCCTTGTCCACTGGATCGCGAAGATAGTAGGTGCGGCCAAAAAGCTTGCGATGGATATGCTCACAGGTTACCGAACCGTAAGCCTGTATGAACATTCGATGAAATTTTGAGGCATAGTCCCGGGCGCGATAGCGATTCTGTTCGGGGTCGGCGAAGTGCTCCCTTTCCCGCCCATAAAGATAACCAAGAAGGAGGACCCCGCCCGAATACGCACCACACTGACCGTCACCCTCACCTGCGACTCCCCCGGCCATAGGGGAGGCCGCCTTGAAGATGACATCGGTTTCGGCGTTGCGCATCCCCAAAGCATCCTGCAAGGCGGCGAAGGTACATTGGGCGCAACCCCGGTATTTCTGCTCGTATTCAAAACCCAGAGCTTCGGCCTTGGCTATCAACTTGTCTCTATCTATCTCCATGACCGATCAGCTTTCAAAACCATAGGCCGCGCCCTTGACACCAAGGAGGCCGGTAGGCTTGATCAGAATGACGATAAACATAACGATGAAGGGAGCAACGAAGGAGAGCGGTCCCCAAAGCGTCCCCCCGATGCTTATCACCTGCCCGATGAGAATCGCCGAGAGGGCGGTACCCTTGACCGATCCCAACCCTCCGACGATCACCGTTATAAAAGCCAGCAGAAGCATGTCGAAACCCATGTAGGGTCCAACCATGATCAAGGGCGCGTTAAGCGCTCCGCCCAGACCGGCGAACGCCGACGCCAGCACGAAAGTCCCTGTAAATATCCGGTTCACATTGATACCCAAGGCCTGCACATTGTCGCGATTTTCCACCCCGGCCCTTATCGCCCTTCCTGTAATGGTCCTGTTCAGAAAGTTCTGGATGAGTATATAGGCGACAATGGCCGTAAAGATGACAATCAGGCGGTAGAGGGGGATATTGGATCCCAGAATATTAATTATCGCTGAGGTCGGGGAAGAAACCGGCTTGGGCTGGAGTCCCCACACGATTTGTATGATCCCAATGCCTATCAGGAAGGAACTGTAGGTCGCGACCATCGTGAACATCATATTCCGATGGTAGAGCCTCCTCAGCAACTGGGTTTCGACGATGAGTCCAAGCGTGGCACCTATCGCCATCGCGGCCACCGCGCCGAGGATGAAACTGCCGGTCAGGGATACTACGACATAGGTGGCATACGCTCCGAAGGAATAGTAGAGCATCGCTTCCATGTTGACGACGCGCATGAGACCATAGCCAATGGACAAAGCCAGGGAGACAAGGAACAAGATAGCCCCTGAACTGAAACCGTATAGAATGGCAGTAATCCACTTTTCCATAACCCTTACCTCGCCTTTTCCGTCGACTGTTTCCGGAAAATCCTGGAATGTATCCAGCCGCTGCTGCTCAGTATAAATCCCCAGATACCCTCGTTGAAACGGAAGAGAACCAGCATCGTGATTATGCCTACAATCAGCTCCCATCTTGAGACAAAATTAGAGACGATATCCTTGATTCCCAGGAAACCCAAAGCCCCAAAAAGCGGACCGTAGAGGGAACCCACACCCCCGAGGAGCGTCGTGACGACAACTTCTATCGCCCGTGAGTTCTCACCCATGTTTGGATTTACGAATCCGAAATTGATCGCAAAGAGAGAGCCTGCAAATGCGGCCATAGTCGTACTGAATGTGAAGCCCAGTACCTTGAGTTTGAAAGTGTTGTAACCCAAAAACTGCAGCTTTCGTTCATTGGAACGAACAGTGCGGAATGCCGCCCCAAGGGCCGAGCGATGCAGTTGCCGGTAGAGGAGGAGGACGATCAGCAATATCGCCATCACGAAGAAGAAAAAGGCTTTGGGGTAACGAATATCCAGGAAAGGCGTCGCCGCCATTTTCCCCCGATACCACAGACCGTCGTCTCCATTTGTAAATTTGATAAGGAGGCGCGAAAACATGAACACGCCCATCGCGCACAGCGAAGCGTTGATCAAGGTGAAATAGGAACTTCGCAGTCGCATGAATGCAGTGCCGAAGACGAGGCCGAGCAGAAGCCCTGTCACAATGGCAAGCGCTATGGCAATCAATGGGTTATGGCCGACAAACGCCAGGTACAATCCCGCCGTATAAGCTCCGCAACTCAAGTAGAACGGCTGTCCAAAGGATATATATCCCATGTAGCCCATCAGTATGTTGTTGCCCATGGCATAGATCGCATAGGTTGATACTTCGACGAGGAACGTCATCTTGTTGGGAAAAATGAACCGGGCGGCTACAATAAGCCCCACGAACAGGAAGGGCAGGAAGATGCTCAATCCTTTTCTATGGGGAGCTATCTCGAACGATCCCGCGCGGAGCATGTTATCATTGCTCATAGATACCTCTCAAACGCCAGGTTGCAGATCTCGGCCCGATCGGTGGTTTCGGCAACTATCTTGCCTTCTTTCATGGAATATACGCGGTCTGCGACGCGTGCCACCAGGGGAAGATTCTGCTCCACGATGAAAAGGGTTGTCTTTTTCTTGAGCTGAAGGAAAATGGCGGCCAGATCCTCGATGACATGGGGCGCGAGGCCCTCGGTCGGCTCATCCATGAGGACAAGAGCCGGATTGCCCAGGAGGGCCATCGCCATGAGGAGCATCTGCCGCTCTCCCCCGCTCAAGGCTTCCGCCTTGCGATCCATGAGGCTGCGCAGTTTGGGAAAGAAGGGGAGCACTTCCTCAAGGTTCTTGTCGCCGGTCGCGTAGGAAGACAATTCGAAGTTTTCCTTTACAGTGAGGGAGCCGAATACTGTCTTGTCCTGATGAATATACTTTACGCCCTTCTGGGCTACTTTATACGCTTCCATATGCGTGATGTCCTCACCGTTGAAGACAACTTTCCCGCATTTTTTAGGCAGAAAACCGGAAATAGTCCTGAATAGGGTGGTCTTTCCCGCGCCGTTTCTTCCGGCCAACATCACAATCTCCCCAGGACGGACATGGACGGAAACGCCGAATACCACTTCCAAATCCCCATATGCCACATTTACATTTTCCACGGTCAGGAGGTCCGCCACGGAGGCTGCTGTTCCAGTATCATCCGGACGCTGCGCCGAAACATGCTGGTTCATCATGTCCTGCACGTTGTTCTGCTGCGTATCGGTGTCCTCACAATTGATCTTCCAGTAACTCTCCCTGACAGCGGGATCGTTGATTGTTTTTTCAAACGGTCCCACCGCGATGATCCGCCCTTCATGCATGACGGCCAACTTGTCCACCAGTCCGCTCAGTTTCGACACTTTGTGTTCGACAAGAATGATGGTTTTTTTGTGCTGTATGCGTTTCATGATAGCCAGGATTTCATCGATCTCCTGATCGCCGATTCCTGCAAAGGGTTCGTCCAGAATAAGCACATCGGGATCCGCGACCCAGGCCATCGCTATTTCCAATTTCTTTTTCGAGCCAAGGGCAAGACTGCTGACGAGCATCTCGCGGGATGTAGTGATATCAAAAACCGCCAGCGCATCGTCCACGGCGGCAACGATATCCTTGGTCGAAAACAGGTTTGTAAAGAACATATTCTTGGGAAGGGAGCTTTTCTCTTTCTTGCGATAATAGGAAAGCGCCATATTCTCATAGACGGTCAGGTTGTCGAAAACCTGGACAATCTGAAAGGTTCGCTGTACGCCCGAAGCGACACGATGCTCCGGACTCTGGCGTGTGACGTCCTTCCCCCGGAAAAGCACGGTGCCTGATTCCGGCACATAGCGGCCTGTGAGAACATTGAGAAATGTCGTCTTGCCGGCGCCGTTCGGTCCGATGATGCCTACAGTTTCGTTTTCCTCGACATCCAGATCGACTCCGTTCACTGCCTTGAAATTACCGAACTGCTTTAACACAGCTTTTGTGCTGAGTATTGTACCCATATGTAGTGTATCCCTTCAAACGGCGAGTCCGGGTCATAGATCCCCGGGCTCGCCGTCATTAGAAATGATCCAGGCTTACAAAGTCCTATCGGTACTAGTAGCCCAGCATTGAGAGTGGCGGAAGAGCAGATTCGCCGCCGAAGTACTTTTCTACCTTGTAGAGGTCCCACTCATTGGTTCCGGATGCCTTGCCGCTGACGAGGTACGCAAGATACTGGTTGACAAGCTCGTGGTCCTCACGGAAGTAGGATTCACCCTTCAGGGTCTGGAACTTTTCAGTCGCCAGCACTTTGGAGACTTTATCCACATCGAAGCTTCCGGCCTTCTCGACCGCTTCGAACATGATTGTCGCCGCCATGTAGGCCAGGGTTGTGTAGGCATCGGGAGGCTCGCCGCCGAACATCTTTTTGTGACCTTCGGTGAATTTCTTGGTCTTCTCGACCAATGCTTTGTCGGTGACTCCGCCTGCGACGTCATAATAATGGAACGTGAGGGAAGGGATTTTTGCCAGCGAAGCTCTCGGGATGGTCTTGGCGACATAATTCATCGTCCAGGAATTGAATACCGTGGTGGCATTCATGAGACCCATGTCGTAGGCCTGCTTATAGAGAGCGATCGCGTCGGCACCGGTCTGCACCGCCACGAAAACATCGGGCTTGGCGGCAATAGCCTTGTTGATGGCCGAGGAGAAGTCCACGTTTCCAAGAGGATACTCGGCGAAGCCGATGACTTCACCGCCGACTTCCTTGAGAGCGGCTTTCAGGCCATCGTAGATCGTGTTACCCCAGGAATCAGAGCGGGACAAGAAGAAGATCTTTTTGGCTTTCAGGCCCTGGACAACCGACTGACCGGTAAGATAGCCGATACTCCACGGAGTGAAGGCGACAGAGAAGGATCCGGTGGCGGGATTGCCCTTCTTGAAGGAGTCGATAGCGGGAACACAGGCCGAGATCATAGGCATGGGCTTCAGCTTGGACTCCTCGTTGAGAGCGGCTGCCATAGGATTCCAGCAACTGCCGGTGAATCCATTGATACCAGACTCAACCAACTCACGATAGCGGCGGATTCCGACGTCCAGTTTGGCCTCGTCATCCTTGATCATGAGTTTTACGGGTACTCTGCCCCATGGCATTTTCAGCCCGCCTGCCTCATTGATTTCCGCGACTGCAAGCAGTGTCCCTTTTCGCTGAGTTTCCGCGAGCACGGCGAATGCGCCGCTCAAGGAAGTCATGAATCCCAATTTGAATTCAGTTGGGTTTCCGGCTGCTCCAGCCTGAAAAACCATCGCGAGGGCGAATACAAGGGTAGTGACGAAGAATGCAAATCTTTTCATCAACAAACCTCCTAGGACTTATTTGTCCGACATTTGTACTGTCCTATAGATTTCCCGATCTGTCAATCTTTTTTTCTTCTTTCAACTAATAAGGCTTGAACTAATTCAATAATGGTCGGTTCTGCGGGAATCCTTGTACGGTGAGAACGGGCGCTTGTCCAGCTCCGATACTTGATCCTATGACAATCAGAAATTTCAGCGACAACGCGCATGCTTCGAATAAACCGAGGTATTGTAGAATTCCCGTATTGACAAAAAATGCATATCGGGCTTATTCTAATTTTATCGGTAGGACAATATGACGGTTCTACAATCTAGCGCCTATCCAGGACCCATGTATCAAATATCGTTTCAAGTGGATGTCTCTGGATTGAGCGTACATACAAGGATGTCTGATTTTGCGCAAGATCCTTCTGTCAGAAGCCATCGAGGAAGCTGGACTTCAGGTGCTGCGGGGGAAAGCCGAAATTATCATAAGCCCCGATCCTTCGAGCGAGACTGTTGGCCGTCTTTTACATGATGCCGATGCTTTGATCGTGCGTACCGCAACACTTGTAACGAAAAAAATGATTGAAGAAGCTCCTCGACTGAAGGTGATATCTCGCACGGGCGGCGGGCTGAACAATGTCGATATTGAAGCCGCTACCGCCTGCAATGTCGTTGTTGCCGGAGTCAAAGGTCCGCAGGATCGCTATGTCGCCGAACATACAATCGCGATGATAACCTCCCTCTCGAAGCAGCTGTTCTATCTCGATGCCCAGACCAGGATCGGCAATTTCAAGTCGCGTTTTGAGTACAGGCCTTCAGGGCTGAACGGCAAACGTCTTGGCTTGGTGGGTTACGGACGAATCGGAAAGATCGTGGCTTCAGTCGCCCAAGCCTTGGGTATGGAAGTATGGGTCTATGATCCCTACCTGACCGCCGAAGCGCTCGAAGGCACAGGCGTACGTCTTGAAAAGGATGTCGATACGGTGATATGCAGTGCCGACTATCTTTCCCTCCATGTACCCGCAACGGCAGAGACCAAGGAATTCATGAATCGGGAGCGATTCAAAATGATGAAGCCCACTGCGTACTTCATCAATACCGCAAGGGGAGAAATCGTTCAGGAAGCGGGGCTCATCGAAGCACTGCAGTCAGGATGGATCGCCGGAGCAGCCCTGGACGTGCTTGCAAGCGAACCGCCCAAGACCGATAATCCACTCATGAAGATGAACAATGTGATCCTTACACCTCATACGGCCGGGCTGACAAAAGAGGCGGTGGCGATACTTGCCGAAGGAGCCGCCCTGAACGCCCTGGCCGTACTTGAAGGAAAATCCCCTTCGTTCAGCGGTAATTGGGATCAGGTTAATTCAAGGTCCGGCCGATGACAAGGTCGTTGATATATATGGTTTTTAAGTTCTAGATCAATTTTAAAGGAGAGTAACTATGGAGAAAGAGATGTGGACGTATGCGATGGAAGAAATGTCCTACCCGGACGTGAAGGAAATCCTGAAGACCACCGACACGGTAATCATTCCCATCGGTTCCCACGAAAAACACGGTCCGCATATTCCCCTCGCCACCGATTCCTGGGTAACGATTGAAGTGTGCCGCCGCGCTGCCAAGAAAGCCAAGATGCCCTTCACCCCCTTGATGCCCTTCGGCTATTCCCCACATCACATGGGCAAGTGCGACGATGGCGTAGGCACCATCACCCTCACCGGCGAAACCCTGAAGCGCGTCGTGTACGAAATTGGCCGCTCGCTGATATTCCACGGCTTCAGCAAGCTCATTTTTGTCAGTCACCACGCCTCCAACCAGAAAGTCATCGACGAACCCCTGCGCAAGCTCGCCTACGAGACCGGCTGCTTCTGCTGCTGGTTCCTGACCCCCACCGAGCGCAAGATCGAAGTGGTCAAGGACTTCATGGTCGAGAAGATTGCCTGGCACTCGGGTGAGCTCGAGACCTCCACAGGCTTGGCCTACAATGACAAGTGCGTCCACATGGAGCGCGCCCACGCGCATACTGCCCACGCCCCCAAGTGGATGGGTCCGGCTTTCAGCAAATACGACGGAGTCCCCACCGTCATGTTCCAGGGCGCCGAGAGCGCATGGGTTCCCATGGAGCACCATGAGTATGTCGAAGAAGCCACCATCGGCGATCCCTTCCTCGGTTCCAAGGAAAAGGGCGAAAAGTATTTCGACGTATCCTCCAGCCACTTAGCTGATTTCGCCAAGGAAATCCAGAAGATCGACATCAAGATTCCCTACGAGAAACGCGACTATCCCGAGCGCACCATGCGCTAAGACCCGAAGCGGGGTAGAGCCAGACTCTTCCTGCGTCGGAAAGTCCACGTAAGAAAAGGTCAGGGGGCTCGACGCCTCCTGACCTCGTTTTTTTCAGCCTAGAGGAGAAACCATGATCCGGAACAAACATGCCATCCTCGGGATGACCTTTGTATCGTTGGGGTTGCTGGGAGCCCTGCTTTCGGCCATTGGGGCAAGCCTGCCGGCGCTGCAGAAGTTTTTCAGCGCCACGATCGAACAAACCGCGTTGGTGACTGTCATTTTCCAGCTCAGTTACTCGGTTTTCTGCTTTTTGGGCGGATTCCTGACGGATTTCTTCGGCAAGAGCAAGGTGCTCATCGTAGGCGGTATCCTCTACGGTACGTGTACTCTTTTGCTGGGCACCATAGCCGCCTTCGACAGGACTCTCCTGCTCTTCGCCATCTCGGGAATAGGCGGAGGCCTGCTCTTTATCGGAGCCAATACGATGATTGTGCAGCTTTTCCCTGAAAACAGAGGGAAATATCTAAATCTGCTGCATCTGTGCTTCGCTATCGGTTCCGTGGCAGCGTCCCTGTTGGTAAGCGCATTTATTTCAGCAGGATATGGTTGGAGCAGGGTATTCGAGATACTCGGACTGGTCGCGCTGGCGACAGGCTTTTTCTTTGTCTTTGCGCCTGCGGGCGCTCCCACGGAAAAATTCGATGGTACAACCCTGAAACGTTTATTCAACAAATATAAGCTCATGTTGGGCAACCGTCTTTTTCTGAAGCTTCTTGTAGCGAACACGCTCGCCATAGGTACACAGTTCGGCACCATCTACCTGCTGGTGCTATTCCTCAATAAAACCAGAGGACTTCCCCATTCGTCCGCGAGCATCGTGCTTGCCACGTATTTCGTGCTACTGGGCACAGGCCGCATCATCTGCAGCTCCTTGATATCGCGATACCCCATTACAAAGATTGTAACCTTTCTTCTTGTGCTGCTTTTCACCTCCCTTTCACTGGGATGGTTGACCCGCGGCCCCGTTTCGATACTCTTCTTCACGGTAACCGGCCTTGCCTCATCCGGGCTCATGCCGAGCCTCCTGGCTTTGGCCAGCCACATGCTTCCAAAGGAAGTAACCGGTCTTGCTCTGGGAATCATGTCGATGTTCGGGGGCCTTGGAGGCATGGGAATCACGAAATTCGTATCTTGGATCGCGAATGGGGTCGGACTGAACACCTCATTCCTCGCGTTGATCTTCCTGTCGCTGACAGCGTTGATTTATTTTACAGCAATGAAAAAGAAATTCGCGGCAGTGGAAGGAAGGGCGCCCCGCTGACAGGTAAGGCGCCCGTCTCCAAAGCCTTCCGGCAATTATAGCCTGATGACGACACGCCCCAACGTCAAACCTGCCCGTACCGCTTCGAGCCCCTGATTGATCTCCTCCAAGGGCAGTACGGAGGCTACGACGGGTTTCAGTTGGCCCCTCTCCGTGAGAGAAATAAGCTCGACAAGATCTTGCTTGGTGGCAGCCCTCGTACCCGCAATTCGCCATTCGTTGTAGTGCATGTCCTTAGTATTGACCGTGATCGGATGTTGCGGATCGTACCCCATGATGACAAGCGTGCCGCCCCGCTTGAGGCAGTAAAGGGACCAGGAAAAAGTTATGTCCCGGCCGACGCCTTCGAGTACTATGTCGACGCCCTTTCCATCCGTCCACTCCATGATCTTCTTGAGTGGATCATCGCCCTTTGTCGAGACGAGAAGTTCCGCCCCGAAAAGCCTTGCTTGATCCAGCGATTCCTGACGCAGGTCGGCCACGGCGACCCTGGCTCCCGCAAGTTTGGCCAGCTGGATCGCATGCAGCCCCAGTCCGCCCGCCCCCACGATCAAGACAGTCTGGCCTTCGCGTACGGTAGCAATGCTCTTCAGCGCATGGTAAGGGGTGGCCACGGCATCCGTGAGCACCGCCATTTCATGGAGCGGAGATGCCGGAGCCACTCCGCAGAAATTGTAGGCTGGAATCACGACATATTCAGCGAATCCACCGGGCAGCTCAAAGCCCAGGCGCTTCAGCGTGAAGCAGAGGTTTTCGCGGCCCGATCTGCACAGTTCGCAATCATGGCATGCCGAATAGATATAGGCGATGCCTCTGTCTCCTACAGCGATGCCCTTGACCCCGGAACCGAGAGCAGCCACCTCGCCCGCGATCTCATGTCCCGGTATATGAGGCAAGGAGATAATACCCGGCAGCTTTCCTCCGACGATTTTCAGATCGGTGCCACAGATGCCGCAGAAATGGACTTTCAGCAGTATTTCCCGTGGTCCGGGAGTCGGGATCGGTCGATCTTCCATCCGAAGCGGCTGGTCATATGCGTGAAGAATCATGGCTTTCATACAAGAAGCATACCATGACATTTATCTGTGGAACAGTCCTACAATTGTACTTTATGCTCAAGCAACATATCGGCTTGACAATATGGGGAGTTCTTGTATAATTGTAGAACAATCAGATGTGATTTCCATATACAAATTTTAATAAGGCATTTTAAGGAGGACAGGATGAAGCTGCCTGACAGCATGAGGGCTTTGGTCTTGATGGGCCCCGATCATCTGGAAATGAAAAGGGTAGCCGTTCCACAGCCCGGCCCTCAGGATGTGCTGATTCGGGTCGAATCCTGCGCCGTATGCAGCACGGATGTCGCATTGATACACGAACCCTTCCCCGGCCAGCCCCCCTACGGTGTCCATATTACCGGCCATGAGTATTCCGGAACGGTAGTCGCGCTTGGCGAAACGGTGGACGAGTTCAAAATCGGCGACCGTGTAGCCGTAGAGGCACATCTCGGGTGCGGCCGTTGCCGGAATTGCCGACTCGGAGATTATACATCCTGCCTGAACTATGGAAATACTAAAAAGGGACACAGGGCCAATGGCTTTACCACCCCAGGCGGAAACGCCGAATATGTGATCAACCACATCAACACAGTGTATAAGATCCCCGATTCGGTTCCCTTCGATGTAGCCTCCCTTGTAACCAACCTCGGGTGCGCGCTCTACGGTTACGAGTGCCTCGGTGGCTATATGGCCGGTGCCAATATACTGGTGATCGGCCCCGGCCCATTGGGAATGGCGGCTGTAGCTGCAGGAAAAGCTCTTGGCGCCAACCGCGTCTTCCTGAGCGGTACCCGGGCATCACGCCTTGCCATCGGAAAAGCCTTGGGAGCCGACAGACTCATCGCCGCGGCCGAAGAGGATCCCTTGGCGGTTGTCATGGATGAAACCCATGGGATTGGCGTCGACTATGCCATCGAGGTATCCGGCACCCAGGCGGGACTGGATTTGGCGATCAAGGCCATGAAAAGAAATGGAAAGCTGCTTCTCCTCGGCATTCCTCATCACCCGGTGCCCATCGACTTCAAGGATCTTTCACTCAATGACAAGGATATCATAGCTATCCGGGGAGAAGGTCGAGGAAATGTAGGAAGGGCGATTTCCCTTCTCGCCAATGGCAGGGTAAACCTTGCTCCACTCGTTACCCATACTTTCCCGATTTCCAGGTTTGAGGAGGCCTATCGTACCTTCAACGAGCGTATCGATGGAGCCATGAAAGTCATCATCAAACCCCAACAGGAGTAAACACAAGACCGATGGCTACCAAGGCAAGAAAGACAATACTGTTGATCGCAACCCTCGATACCAAAGCCGCAGAGGCCAAATTCCTGCGCGACGCAATAGTGTCACAGGGCTGCGATGTTCTTATGATGAATCCAGGCGTTCTGGCTCCGGCACCCTATGCGGCCGATATAGACCGCAGGGAAATAGCGGAAGCGGCGGGACAGGATTTGGATGCGTTGCTGGCGACGAAGGACAAGGGCAAATGCATCACCGCCATGATGACAGGCGCCGCCGCGCTGACCCGAAGCCTTTACGCCCAAGGGCGTTTCCAGGGTGTGGTGAGCATAGGTGGCGACCAGGGCACGAACATCGGCACTACCGCCATGAGAGCCCTCCCTTTCGGCGTTCCCAAATTCATGGTTTCCACGGTGGCTACGGGGCTTGCCAAGTTCGGCGAGTATACAAAAACCAAAGACATCATCATCATGCACTCTGTGGCTGACATAGCTGGACTCAACAGGGTAACGCGAAGCGTCATGTGGAAGGCGGCCGTATGCGTCGCCGCCATGGTGCAGAGCGACGAAGAGAGCGTCACCACGATAAAGGGCCGCATCCCCGTGGCCATGTCCATGCTGGGCACGACTACCCAAGGCGCGATGCGAGCGATAGCGACTCTTGAGGGTAAGGGCTTCGAAGTGGTAGCCTTCCACCAGAACGGCACTGGCGGCATAGCCATGGAAGACATGATCCGCGAAGGAATCTTCAAGGGAGTACTCGATCTCAATACCCACGAAATCGGCGATCGAGTCGTGCAGGGTCTGCACGGGGCAATCGCCGATTATCGCCTCGAATCGGCCGGCGCCATGGGACTTCCCCAGGTCGTGGCGCCCGGAAGCGCCTATTATACCGTGCAGGGAGCGGTGGACGAATTGCCCCCGAACATGAGAGGACGCAAGATGATCGTCCATAATGTCCATCATACACTCGTCAGGCTGAATGACGATGAGTTGGTCGAAACCGGCAAGATTACCGCCAGAAAACTCAACTCGGCGAAGGGACCCGTGCATCTCTTCCTTCCGCTCAAGGGTATGGCCTACCCTGACAGGGAGGGGCTCGGACATTGGGATCCTGACGCTGATCGGCTCTTTTTCGATACAATAAAAAAACACTTGGACCCGAAGGTGCCGGTGACGGAGCTGGACGCCCATATAAACGATCCGGAATTCATAGATCCGGTTGTGGAAAAATTTCTGTCCTTCATGAAGGGACAGGCATAGAAGGGGAGTAACAATGAGAAGATTGGAGAATAGGATTGCGATCGTCACCGGTTCGGCCAGGGGATTCGGGCTTGCCATCGCGGAAGGATTGGCAGCCGAAGGCGCCAAGGTTGTTCTCACGGATATCCTGGAAGATGGACTGAACGCCGCCGTCAAGGATCTGCAGGCCAAGGGATACTCGGCGATGGGTGTGAAAGTGGATGTGTCGAACAAGGCCCAGGTTCAGGAGATGGTGCGGCAGGGGAAAGAAAAATGGGGCGGAATCGACATTCTCGTGAACAATGCAGGAGGCGGCCTCGGCACGCCATTCGGATTGCACGAGATCGAAGAAAAACACTGGGATCTGGTCGTCAACGTCAATCTCAAGGGTACATTCCTGTGCTGCCAGGCGGTGATCCCGGTCATGGCGGAGAACAAGAAGGGCGCCATAGTCAATATTTCCGCCCTTGCCGCCCACTACAGGGCCACCATGGCCGGCGTGCAGTACACAGCGGCCAAGGCCGGCGTCGAAGGGCTGACCCGTCAGCTGGCCTATGATTTAGGCCCGCAGGGCATTCGGATAAATGCCGTAGCCCCGACAGTCACGATGACAGGCGAACGTACACAGGGACTGTGGGAAGCCAAGTCGGAGGCGGAACGGGAAAAGACCGTGGCCAACATTCCGCTACGCCGCCTCAGCGAGCCGCGGGAGATCGTGTCGGCCGTGGTGTTCCTGGCTTCCGACGAAGCCAGCTATATTACGGGCATTACTCTTGATGTCGTGGGCGGGCGTTATCTCAGGTAAGGTTTCTCCAGAAGCGCGATTCGATTTCTCAAGGAGGCCGAAAACGAAAAAGAAGCTTATGATCCATGATTTTTACAGGATGAAGAAGGAAGGCGAGAAAGTCACATGGCTCACGGCCTATGATTACCCGACCGCGCAGTTCGCCGAGGCGGCGGGACTGGACATGCTTCTGGTGGGGGATTCGCTGGGCATGTGCGTCTATGGTTACCCGGGCACGGTTCCGGTGACCATGGATCAGTGCATTGTGCACAGCGAAGCAGTGCGGCGCGGAGCGCCCAACACGTTCGTCATCGGGGATATGCCCTTTCTCAGCTATCAGGTGACCGACGCGGATGCGGTGCTCAATGCAGGACGTTTCCTCAAGCAGGCTTCCGTGGACGCGATCAAGCTGGAGGGCGGCACGCGTGTGATCAGCCGAATCAAGGCTATCCTGGACGCTGGAATCGTTGTCTGCGGACATATCGGCCTCACGCCGCAAAGCTCGGGCCAACTCGGAGGCCACAAGGCACAGGGACGTACGGTGGAATCAGCGCGTCTGGTGATCGAAGATGCCCTGGCGATCGAGGAAGCCGGCGCGCAGCTCCTTTTGCTGGAAGCGGTTCCTCCGGAACTGTCCGCTTTCATAACCAAGAAACTGTCGATACCAGTCTACAGCATCGGGGCAGGCCCTGATTGCGACGGCCAACTCCTCATCGTCTCTGACCTGATAGGCCAGTTCCAAGCCTTCACCCCCAAATTCGTCAAGAAGTACGCCGATGTGGCGGGGGTCGTGACTGACGCAATGAAGCGGTACGTGGAGGATGTTCACGCCGGAACCTTCCCCGCCGACGAACATTGCTATCACATGATTGAGGGAGAGGGCGAAAAGTTTGAAGCGCTCATGAAGGAATACAAGTAGAACGCAGTCCCGGGGGCCGGCAGGCCCGGACCCCGGGGCCTTCATATCCAGGCACGATCCCAACAAGGAGCAACCATGATTTTCAAGAACACGATGAAGCATGCCCTGAAAGAGGGCAAGGTGGTTTTCGGACCGATGATCTCCGAGATACGGAGCCCCGGTCTCGCGATGCTCTTCGCCAATTCCGGCTTCGATTTCTTCTTTCTCGACACGGAGCATTCCTGTTTCGACCTGCAGACAGTGAGCGACTATGTGACCGCAGCCCGGCTCGCCGGCATACCCATAATCGTACGCCCGCCCACCCGCGAATCGCATGAGGCGCTCTCCAGGCCCCTCGACATCGGGGCCTCGGGGCTCCTCATCCCCCAGATACAGTGCCGCCAGGATGTGCTCAACGTCGTCGAATGGACCCGGTATCCCCCGGTCGGCGATCGCGGCATGGCGCTCGAGCGACAGCACACGTCCTTCGATCCCGGCAACGCCGAGGAGACTATGGCGCGATTGAACGAGGAAGTCCTCATCGCCATCCAGATCGAATCCCGACAGGCCATCGAAAACCTGGACGAAATCCTTTCCGTTCCCGGCATCGACGTCGCCTTTGTCGGCCCCTCGGATCTTTCCACCTCGCTCGGGAAGACCGGCAAGCCGACCGATCCTGTCGTCGAGGCCGCCATCCAGAAGGTCATCGATGCGTGCAAAAAGCACAATGTCATCCCCGGCATCCACCTGGGCAGCATCGAGCAGATCAAGAAATGGAAGGATCGTGGCATGCGAATGCTCGGGTACGGTACCGACATCAAGCTCATCCAGCAGATCTGCAAGCAGTCGGTGAAGGAACTCAAAGCCCTTCTGTAGGCGCTTTGGCTGAGGCCAGGAAGGAGGCAGCGTGACAGAAATCCGGTTCCATGGACGTGGCGGCCAGGGCGCTGTCACCGCGGCAGAGCTCCTGGCCCAGGCGGTGATCGCCGAGGACCGTTACGCCCAGGCTTTCCCCAATTTCGGGGCCGAGCGGCGGGGGGCTCCGGTTACCGCCTACCTTCGGGTGTCCGGTTCGCCCATACTCCTGCGTGAAAAAATAGAAAAACCCCACGTGGGCGTCACCCTGGGCCCCAGCCTGGCCGGCAACCCTGACGTACTGCAGGGCTTGCGGGAAGGTGGGACCGTCATACTCAACACCGTGGCGCGGGACGCGGCGGGGCTGGATCCGGCCCTCTCGCTCCGTCGTCTCGTCCTATCGGATGCCAACAGGATCGCCATGGAAGCGCTGGGCGTGCCCATCGCGAATACGGCCATGATCGGCGCGATACTGAAGGCCACGGGGATAGCCTCGCTGGAATCCCTGTCCGCGCCGGTCGCCCATCGTTTCGGGCGCCTCGGGGACAAGAACCTGAAGGCAATCCGGAGCGGATTCGAGGGCACGATCGTCCTGGAGCCCGGAACGCGGGGCACCCGGACCGCCACCGAAAAGAAGGGGACCTGGCGCCCCGAGGCGCTCAGTGCATGGATGAACCTGCCTCTTGGCGGCGACATCACCG